>JAPKDO010000122.1 GCA_028822535.1 Acidimicrobiales bacterium | reverse complement strand
ATCCTGGCGGACTCGGTCTTGGCCGCGGCCACCTTGGACGCGTACTCGGCCTTGACGGCTTCGGCGTCGGCCTTGGCGGCTTCGGCGGCGTCGAGATCGCTCTGGATCTTCTCGGAACGCTCCTGCATCGCCTTCTTGGCGGCCGGCATCCCGAACTTGGCGAGGAAGAGGAACACGACGACGAAGCCGACGGAACCCCAGATGATCTCGTTGATCTCGGGAAGAAGGGGGTTCGGCGCGTCGAGGCAGTCCTCGTAGCGCTCCTCCGCTTCTTCCTCGATGCCCTCGACGTCACCGTCGTTGGCCGAGACCAGGTCTTCGGCCGCCGTGACGTACTCCGGGTGCTTCTCGGCGACCTCCTCGAGTTCGGCAGAGAGTTCTTCGCCTTCGGCCTGGGCCACGGCGATCTCGGTGATCTCGAGTGCTTCGAGGAGGCATGCCCCGATGGTCTCTCCCGAGGCCGCAGCAGGACCTGCGGACACGAAGACCAGGGCAGCGCTCCCCAGCAGTGCTGCGCTCAGCAGCTTGAGGGTGCGATTCATGTGGGGCCTCCGATCAGCCGGCGAGGAAGAAGACGACGAAGCCGATGAGGGCGAGGGCTTCGACGAAGGCGATGCCGAGGAACATGGTGGTACGGACCATGCCGGCAGCCTCGGGCTGACGGGCCATGGCCTGCACGGACTGACCGACGAGGTAGCCGATGCCAATGCCTGGGCCGATGGCCCCGAGGCCGTAGGTGAGGGCGGCGAGTCCGGAGTCGGTGATCATGGTGGTGCCTTTCTTGGGGTGACTTTCGAAGGGGTGGGAAGAAGAGAGATCAGTGCTCGGCGTGGAGCGAGGTTCCGATGTAGACGCCGGTCAGCAGTGCGAACACGTAGGCCTGGAGGAAGCTGACCAGGACCTCGAAGGCGGTGAAGAAGATCACCGCGAAGACCGGCAGCGGCAGGAAGACGGCGTACCACTTTCCGATGACGAGCCCGGATGACAGCACGGCGAACGTGACGAGCAGGATGTGGCCGGCGAGCAGGTTGGCGAAGAGTCGCACCATCAACGAGAACGGCCGGACCAGGAAGGTCGACACGAACTCGATGGGCGTCACCAGAATGTAGAGAGTCGGCGGCACGCCAGGCGGGAAGAGCGAGTTCTTGAAGTACCCGATCGGCCCCTGGTTGATGATGCCCACGATGATGAACACGAACCAGACGGTGAGCGCCAACAGCATCGGGAGAGCGATGCGGGCCGACGCCGGCATCTGGATGACCGGGACGACCTCGAAGATGTTCGTGAAGAGCACGAAGAAGAAGATCGATGCCAGGAACGGGGCGTACTTCATCCCGTCGGCACCCATCGTCGGCATGACGATCTCATCCTCGATGAAGCTGACCGACGTCTCCGCCAGGTTCTGCGCACCGGTGGGCACGAGCTGCTTCTTGTTGCCGAGGACGAACAGCGTCACCGTCATGATGATGGCGAAGAAATACACCATCACGACCTTGTTGATCGCGAAGGCGGTGTCCTCGAAGAGGAATGCCGGCCACTGCACGATGTGCGTCAGCGGCGGGAACTCGAGGCTGAACACCGGAGCGAGAGAGATCACGCGGCGGGCTCCTTGGTCTTGGATGGCTTGAGGGCAGGGTGGGCGAGTGACGCGGACACGTACTTGAGCTCCCATGCGAGGAGCCCGAGGTGCATCACGACGATGGTGCAACCGAGGACGCCGACATGGATCCAGTCGAGGTCACGGAGCAGGAACACGGCGCCGAACATGGCGCTGATGCGAAGCAGGTAGCCGAAGAGCGACACGCCCATCAGCACACCGAGGTTGATGCGGGCCGCCCAGGCGAGGCTGGCAGCGGCGGCGATGAAGTTGGCGAAGACGAGGGCGACGCCCACGCCGGCGCTGAGCGCACCGTCGGTGCCGGCGACGATGGCGCCGATGACGATCGGAGCCGGCACGACGGGCAGTGCCCGACGGAGGAGGTCGGTCACGATCTCGGCTTCGGGAGCCGGGCCGTCGTGACCTTCGGACAGGAGGACTGCTTCGGCGGCCGGTCGGTCGGTCGTCACGGTCACGCCAGGTCTCCGCCTTGGGTGGCCCGGCTCGAGCGCCAGATGTCGTTTTCGTCCTCGAGCGTCGTCGTGAGCCGGTCGGCGGGACGGACCCACGCACCGGATGCCTCGTGCGAGCGCATCTCGTGGTCGTAGCCGTACCACATGCGCACGAAGGTGCCGATCACACCGAACACCGCGAAGGCGATGGCGAACGCCGGCGTCGTGCCGGCGAGGAGATCGATCAGGAACCCGATCCCGGCGAACGCCATCGGCGTGACCACGAGCTCGAACGCGCGGGAGATCCCGTCGCCGAACCCCTGGTTCATCGCTCGCTTGTCGTTCATCGAGAACACGGTTGGACGAGTCCCTTCAAGCACACCATCCGAACGACGGTGCGTCGCTTGTGAATACATTCGCAAACTAGTGAGCAGGCGAAGGAAGCGACAAATCTGCTCCCCGATGCGCCGACTCCGGCGACGGCCGCAAGTTAGCAGTGCGCCGGTTGCGGTGCTCACTCCGCCGGCGGCGCGGAAGCCTTGCGGGCTCGCCGCTCGACGCGTGCCCGCGGGTGGAGAATCGTGTAGAGCACGAGGGCCAGCGCAGCGATTCCGATGGGCAGGGCGCCGTCGTCGCTCTCGGTGTAGACGGGGTAGAGCACCAGCCCCGACAACAGCGCGGTCCACGTCCACAGGATGGCCACGCTGCGGCGCTGGCCGTGGCCGAGGTCCATCAGTCGGTGATGGAGGTGACCCTTGTCGGCCTCGGTCACGCCCGACCGACTGCGGGCGCGACGCAGGATCGCGAACACGGTGTCGAAGATCGGCACCCCGAGGATCACGATGGGGATGAACAACGGGGCGAAGAAGAAGAACGTCTGACTCGACGAGTCGGCCGTCGAGTTGCCCGCCACGGCGATCGACGCCGTCGCCATGAGCAGCCCCAGCAGCAGCGCTCCGCCATCCCCCATGAACACCGATGCCGGATGGAAGTTGAACGGCAGGAAGCCGACGCACGCGCCGGCGGTTGCGATGGCGACGAGTGGGGCGATGTTGTCGGCGGGGAGTTGCGCCGTCGACGGGTCGGCGAGCTGGTCGGCGAAGAGGTAGAGCGCGAATGCAGCGATGCCGACGATGCCGGCGGCGAGACCGTCGAGGCCGTCGATCAGGTTGATCGCCTGACACATCCCGACCACCCACACCACGGTGATCAGTGCCGCCCAGTCGGGCGACAGGTCGATGAGGCCGACCCCGGGGAAGCGGAACAACAGGATGCTCACGCCGGCGAAGTTCAGGATGCTCCCCGACAACACGGTGCCGGCGGTCTTCGCCGGCGCCGAGATCTCGCGCACGTCGTCGATCCCCCCGACCAGGTAGACGAGGGTCGCCGCCACGATCACCCCGATCGGCACGGTGGGTGCGTCGAAGATCGGGCCGAACCGGTCGAGGCGCCAGGCGACACCGAAGGCCGCGAGCACCCCGGCGAGCATGGCGAGCCCACCCAGTTCGGGCGTGGGCTCGGCGTGGACCTTGCGATCCGACGGGATGGCGATCGCGCCGACGCGACGCGACAGCAACGACGCCAGCGGCATGAGCGCCGCGGTCACCACCCCCGCCGCAGCGAAGACCGCGAACGCCTCCATCAGGTGCGGACAGTCAGCCCGGGTAGGGCTCGAACTTGCTGCACAGGGTTCGCACCTCGTCGCGGATGGCGGCGAGCGCCCCTTCGTCCTCACGACGGTCGAGCGTGCGCACGATCAGGTCCGCGATGACCTCCATCTCGGGCTCCCCCATTCCCTGCGTGGTCACCGCGGGGGTACCGATGCGCAGACCCGACGTGATGTAGGGCGGGCGAGGGTCGTCGGGCACCGTGTTCTCGTTGAGCGAGATCCCCGCTGCGTCGAGCGCCAGGCGGGCCTTCTTCCCCGACAGCTCCTCGTCGTAGGAGCGCAGGTCGACGAGCAGCAAGTGGTTGTCGGTACCGCCCGACACCAGTCGCAGACCCCGCCCGGCGAGGCTCTCGGCGAGCGCTGCACAGTTGCGCACGACCTGCGCCGCGTACTCGGCGAACTCGGGGGTGGCGGCTTCGGCGAAGGCGATCGCCTTGGCGGCCATCACGTGGTCGAGTGGGCCACCCTGGAGACCGGGGAACATCGCCTTGTCGATCTGGGTCTTGAGTTCCTCGGTGCACAAGATGGCGCCGCCGCGAGGCCCCCGGAGCGTCTTGTGCGTCGTGAACGTGACGATGTCGGCGACGGGCACCGGCGACGGGTGGACGCCACCGGCGATGAGCCCGGCGATGTGGGCGGCATCGAACATGAAGTAGGCGCCGATCTCATCGGCGATGTCGCGGAACGGCTGCGGATCGATCGTCCGCGGGTAGGCGGTGGCCCCGGCGACGATGATCTTCGGGCGGTGCTCGAGTGCAGCGTCGCGCACCTGGTCGAAATCGATGCGTTCGTCCGACGGGGTGACGCCGTAGCTGACGAAGTCGTAGAGCTTGCCGCTGGCGTTGACCGGGCTGCCGTGGGTGAGGTGTCCACCCTGGTCGAGGCGCAGGCCGAGCACGGTGTCGCCCGGTTCGAGGAGGGCGAGATAGACGCCCATGTTGGCGTTGGCGCCGGCGTGGGGCTGCACGTTGGCGTGGTCGGCGCCGAAGAGTTCCTTGGCCCGCTCGACAGCGATCGTCTCGACCTCGTCGATGACCTCGTTGCCCCCGTAATAGCGCTTGCCCGGGTAGCCCTCGGAGTACTTGTTGGTGAGTACCGACCCGGTCGCCCGGATGACCGCGGGTGAGGTGAAGTTCTCCGAGGCGATCAACTGCACCGTGGTGTTCTGCCGCTCGACCTCTCGGTCGATGAGCGAGAAGACCTCGTCGTCAGCGTTCTGCGGCCAACCCATGGCAATGCTCCTTCGTGCAGCCGGCCTCCGTACGACCGGTACCGGTCAAGGATGCCACCTCGCCTCAGTCGGACCCGTCTTCGATCGCCGTGATGAGGTCGACGCGCCGTTGGTGGCGTCCACCCTCGAACTCGGTGTCGAGCCAGAGCTCGAGGATCTCGTCGGCGAGGCCGACGCCCACGATGCGCCCACCGATGGCCAAGACGTTCGCATCGTTGTGCTCACGACTCATGCGTGCGGTGTAGAGGTCGTTGCACAGCGCAGCCCGGGCGCCACGCACCTTGTTGGCGGCGATCTGTTCGCCCTGGCCGGATCCGCCCATCACGATCCCCCGGTCGACGTCACCGTCGACGACCGCCCGGGCGACGGCGGCACAGATCGGTGGGTAGTCGACCGATTCCGTGGAGTCGGTGCCGAGGTCCACCGCGTCGTGGCCGAGGCGCCCGATGGTCTCGATCAGGTGGCACTTGAGGTCGTAGCCGGCATGGTCGGAGCCGATGGCGATGCGCATGGTGGTTCAGTCCTGTGGGATCGGGGATCGCAGTGCGGGTTCAGGGAAACAGGTGATCGACGACCGTGCGAACGAGCCCTTCGAGCTCGGTCGCGGTCCGCTCGTAGTGCTTGGCGGACCGCCCGATCGGGTCGGCGACCTCGTCGGCCGGGTCGTGGCCGAGCAGATCGGTCGGGCGACGCCCGGCAGCAGCACGACCCAGCCAGTGTTCGAGCGGCTCGTCGGCCGGGCGGGGCCCGACGGACCTGGCCCGACGGACCAGCTCTGGAAGCGTGAATGTTCGTGCGAACGCCTCGGCGTCAGTCACCGCCACCTCGCGCACGTGCTGGCGTTCCATGCCCACGATCAGGTCCGCCTCGTCGATCAGGTACGGCGACAACCGCCGGCTGCGATGCGCGTCGATGTCGAGTCCGCGCCGCGACATCGCGGTGATGCCATGGCGGGATGCCTCCTGGCCCTGGGTCACCAACCCGGCCGATTCGACCGTGGCAGCGACCCCCGCAGCCGACAGATCCCGACGGAACAGCGCTTCGGCCATGGGCGAACGACAGATGTTGCCGGTACAGAGCACGAGCAGGTGGATCGTGGGGGCAGATTCCGGCGTTTCGATGTGGCGGATTGTAGTGAGCGGTCCGGCCGCTCCTAGCCTCCTCGAACAACTTGACCGCCCGGTCAAGGGGGTCCCGTCGGGTCCCTGCGCATGGTCCGCATGCGCCCACGAAACGTCTGCACCACGGAGGCCTCCATGTCGCTCGACCCCCGCACCCCCGTCATCATCGGCGTCGGCCAGCGGAGCCAGCGCGTCGACCGTGGCGAACCCGCACTCGAGCCTGTCGACATGATGGTCGAGGCGGCGAGGGCGGCGGCCGCGGACGCCGGAGACATCGACGTGTCGGCGATCGACTCGGTCCGCACCGTCGGCTTGCTCTCGTGGCGCTACATCGACCCTGGCTCGCTCGTCGCCGAGCGCCTGGGCGTCGGCCACGACGTGGACAGTGGCATTGCCGCCATGGGCGGCAACTCACCGCAGATGTTGGTCAACCAGACGGCACTCGACATCCTCGATGGGTCGATCTCGTGCGCGCTGCTGTCGGGCGCGGAGTCGTGGCGCACGCGCATGGCGGCCCGCGCCGATGGCGGCAAGCCCGACTGGACCGTCCAGCCCGAAGACACGCCTCCGGCGCGCGAGATCGGCGCGCCGGTGGAGATGAGCCACGAGGCCGAGATGGCGCTCGGGATCATGATGCCGGTGCAGGTGTACCCGATGTTCGAACAGGCTCGTCGCCACCACCTGGGGCGCACGATGGACGAACACCTCCCCCACCTCGGCGCGCTGTGGTCGAGGTTCTCCGAGGTCGCGGCGAAGAACCCGCACGCCTGGATCCAGCAGTCGATGACCCCGGAGGAGATCGTCACGCCGACGCCGTCCAACCGCATGGTCGGCCTCCCCTACACGAAGGTCATGAACTCGAACAACGCCGTCGAACAGAGCGCTGCCGTGCTCGTGTGCTCTGTCGAGGTGGCCGAGCGACTCGGCGTGCCACGCGAGCGTTGGGTCTTCCCGCTCGCCGGCGGCGACGGTCACGAACACCCCTACGTGTCCCATCGCGACAACCTCTACACGTCGCCGGCCGTCGGCGTCATCGGCCGGGCGACACTCGACGCAGCCAACAAGACGATCGACGACGTCGATCACCTCGACCTGTACTCCTGTTTCCCGGTCGCCGTACAGGTCGGCGCCGACGAGCTGGGCATCGACCTCGACCGCCAGTTGACCCAGACCGGCGGGCTCAGCTTCGCCGGGGGCCCGTGGAACAACTACGTCATGCACGGCATCGCCTCGATGGTGGCCACCCTCCGCGACGACCCGGGCTCGACCGGACTGGTGTGGGGCAACGGCGGCTACCTGACCAAGCACGCCTTCGGGATCTACTCCACCGAGCCCGCCACCGACGGCTTCCGCCACGTCCACCCTCAGGACGAGATCGATGCGCTCCCGTCGCGAGAACTGTCGGAGGACCACGAAGGCCCGGCCACGATCGAGACGTGGGTCGTCATGCACAGCAAGGACGGCGCTCCCGAAGCGGCGTTCGCCGCACTCCTGCTCGACGACGGCCGACGCGCCTGGGGCACGACGACCGAGGCGGACGCGCTCGCCGTGATGGTGTCAGAGGACATGATCGAGCGGCCCGTCCACCGCTCGGCGGACGGCCAGATCACCCTGACCTGACGGCCCGGACCTGACGGGACGGGACGGGACGGGATCAGAGCTGCTGGTTCTGCTCGCGCAGCTTCTCGTTGAGCTGTGCGATGACCCGGCCGGCCGCCTTGGGCATGGTCTCGAGCAGATCCTGGAAGTCCTTCGACTTGAAGCTCAGGAGCTCGAGGTCGGTCACGGCTCGCACGGTGGCCGATCGGGGGCGTTTGTCGAGCAGCGCCATCTCGCCGACAGCGCTGCCGGGCCCGATCGTCGCGACACGGTGGCCGTTCACGAAGACCCCGGCCTGCCCCGAGCACAAGACGAATGCCTCCTGACCCACATCGCCCTGCTCGATCAGCACCGCGCCGGCTGCGGCCGTCACGTCCTCGGCCAGTGCACGCACCTTCTCGAGTTCCTCAGGTGTGAAGTCCTCGAAGAACTCGAGCTTCGACAGATCGACGTCGGCCATGTTTCCCCCGGAGAGTCGTTGACCCCGGCAATGTAGGTCGAACCGCCCGGCCCGCGCGTCGGAGTACCGCAGGATCCCCCGTCAGTTCCCCGGCAAACCGGCACGAACCCGGGCAAAGCGCCCAGGCGGTCACGCCTCGACGTCGATCGGACCCGCGCGGAGCACCCGGACGGGGTCGACGGTCGCATCCACGACCGTCGACGCATTCCCGATCAGGGAGCCACCGTCGACGACGAGGTCGACGGGGCCGGTCAACGACGACGCCGCCGCCTCGGCCTCCGTCGGCGTCGGTTCGCCGTGCCGGTTGGCGCTCGTCACCGCGATCGGCCCGACGTCCGACGTCACCGACCGGATCAGATCGTGGGCGGGGCATCGGACTCCGATCGTCGATCGGGGCTCGCCGAGATCCCACTCGAGGTCAGTGTCGCGTGGCAACACCAGCGTGAGCGGACCAGGCCAGTGGCGTGCTGCCAGGACCGCAGCGGGGACGTTCACGGTCCCCGCCAACGAGAGCGCCTGGGTCGCCGACGCGCACAACACGGCGACGGGCACGTCGGCGTCGCGCCCCTTCAGCGTGAAGAGTCGTCGGAGCGCGGCCGGATCGTCGGGGCTGGCGGCCAGGCCGTACACCGTGTCGGTCGGCAACACGGCCACGCCTCCCTCGAGCAGGACGGCCATCACCCGCGCAGGGGCGTCCGGATCGTCGATCGAGATCACGTCGGCCATCGTCAGACCCTCGCCACCAGGAACCGGTCGCGACCGGCGAGGTCGGTGCCGGTCCGCACCTGCGAGAAGCCGGCGGAGCGGGCGAGATCGGCCGCTGCCGGGCCCTGGTCGGCACCATGTTCCACCACGAGGGCGCCCCCCGGCGCCAGCCACGCGAGCGCGCCGGCGACGATGACGCGCACGTCGTCCAGCCCGTCGGCTCCGGATCGGAGCGCCTCGACGGGCTCCCAGTCGCCGACGACCGGGTCCAGCGGCTCGTCATCGCTCACGTACGGCGGGTTCGACACGATCACGCCGATGCCACCGACCAGCGCGTCGGGCAGCGGATCGAACCACGATCCCTCGACCAGACGGATCGAACCGGCCCGCCGACCCAGACCCGTGCAGTTGGCGCGGGCGACGGCGAGCGCATCGGTCGATCGCTCGACGCCCCACACCTCGGTTCCCGGCCGTTCGACCGCGACCGACAGTGCGATCGCCCCCGACCCCGTGCCCAGATCCACCACCGGCCCGCCGACACGAGTGTGTTCCTCGAGCACGGTGTCGACCACGACCTCGGTCTCGGGCCGCGGGATCAACACCCGCCGGTCGAGGAACAGTTCGAGGGTCCGGAACGGCCACCGCTCCAGGACGTACTGCAGCGGCTCGCCTCGTTCCCGACGCTCGACCATGAGCCGCCAGTGGTGGTGCGACCGCACCGTCGCTGGCTGCTCGGCGACCAAGCGGAACGGATCGCCCGCCGCCCGCTCGACGAGCCATCGCGCCTCGGCATCGGCGTTCTCGATCCCGGCCACGGACAGCCGGGCCACGGTCTCCCGATGCAGCGCCGACCACGGCGTGGTCTCGTCTGCCTCGTGGTCGGGGGCGTCCATCGGCGGATCAGACTACGAGCGGCAAACCCCCATGCGAGACTCGGCCGATGGCCGCGGGTAAACCTCCGACGGGCCCTCGTTCGTGTGTCGTGTCGTGGAGCCGATGTCCGCCGTACGCGAACACCAGAACGCCGCCACCGGAGCGCGCATGACGCCGTTCGACGACTTCTATCGCGGCGAGTACCGGCCGTTGCTCCGCATCGCCTGGTCCCTCACCGGCCGTAAGGACCTCGGGGAGGAACTCGTGCAGGAAGCGATGGTGACCGTCCACGAGCGATGGGAGTCCGTGCGGTCCTACGACCGCCCCGGCGCCTACGCCCGCCGCGTGGTCCTCAACGCCGCCACGTCGGCCGTCCGACGTCGAGCGGCCGAGAAGCGGGCGATCCAACGGCTCGAGGTCGAGGCCACCCCGGTCCGGCTCGCACCGGAACCGCCGCCCGACGACGAGTTCTGGTCGGCGCTGCGATCGCTCCCCGAACGTCAGTGTCAAGCCGTGGCGCTCCACTACCTCGAGGACCGGTCGATCGACGACATCGCCGACGTGCTCGACATCGCCCCCAACACCGTGAAGGTCCACCTGCACCGCGGTCGTCAGACACTCGCCGAGACACTTGCCCCGATCGATCACGAAGGAAGGGAGCGATGACCACGGAATCCGACCCGCTCGATGCGCTCGATCGGCGCGCTGCTGCGGCGGTCGCCGACCTCGACCGCGCACTCCCAGACGGGGCCGGACGGGCCCCTGCGCATTCGCCCCCTCCGCGTGGCCGACTCGTCCGACCGCTTCTCCTGGCGGCCGCCGTTGCCATCATTGCGCTACTCGGTCTCGGCCTCGTCGTTTCGCGGTTTGACGGAGGCGACGATCAGTCGACCATCGCCGGCGAGGGCGACGTCGGCGGTACCGAAGAGTTCGTCCGTCTGACCATCACGGATCCAGCGAGTGACGATCTGACGTTCACAGCGGCCTTCGACGGTGTCTCCACGCCCACGAATCGAGAGCAGGGAAGGGCGACGATCCAGGGGCCGAACAACGCCCACGATCCGTGGACCGGAGCGGTGCAGGTCTTCACGACCACGTCGGAGGGAATCGACCTCTACGGAGAACTCGTGGATTTGGGCGGCGTGGACGGGAGCTTTGGCCGAGGCCCGATCGTCGGGCTGCAATGGGTCGACGACGGACGGCGGCACGGCCTGACCTCAGCGGCCCTCGACGAAACCGCACTAGCCGCACTCGCCACCGATGCCGTGGCGTCCGGGTGGCGCGGGGACGGCCCGTTGCCGGGTCACCGGATCCTGCACACGGGTGGTCCCGGCGACACGTTCCCCACGCTTCCGTATCTCTCCCTCGGGGCAGGCCAGACCGTGGCCGCCGTTGGTTACCAGCGCGACGACCTCGCCTTTGCCGTGGGAACGATGCCCGGCGGCGAGAGCCGGTACCGAGCGCTCCAGGTCTTCGGGGATACCGAAGCCGTGCAGGTCCGAGGACAGGAGGGAGTGATCGTCCGCCATCCCGGGGTGGGAGACCTCGTCGCGATCGCGTGGCGTGAGAACGACCGGACCGTCGCCCAGGTCGAGACCTTCGACGATCCGGCCCGCGTCATCGAACACCTCGACGCGCTGGAACCGACGGAGGCGGCTTCGTTCGATGAACTGCTGG
>JAPKDO010000464.1 GCA_028822535.1 Acidimicrobiales bacterium | reverse complement strand
CCAAGGTCGTCGTCCCGCAGGCGGTCCCCAACGTTCTCCCGGCGCTCGGTAACTACCTCGTGGCCGGTTTCAAGGACGCTCCCCTGGGATTCATCCTCGGCGTTCCCGGCGTCTTGTTCTTCGCGAACACGGTGCGGGGCAACGACTTCCGAGTGACCGAGCCCTACATCCTCGCCGGCGTCGGGTTCCTGCTGGCGAGCTTGCCGGCCGCCTGGCTCGTCCGCAGACTCGAGAAAAGGATCGCGTATGAACGCACCTGACCAGGCCCCGGATCCCGCCTCGCGGCCCGGGACCGCCAACGGCGCCGCTGGCGTGCGCATGCGCGGCGTCACGAAGGCCTTCGGCAGCAACGTCGTACTCCGGGATCTCGACCTCGATGTCGATCCCGGTGAGCGCGTGGTCATCATCGGCCCGTCCGGGTCCGGCAAGACGACGATCCTGCGCGTGATCATGACGCTCGAACGCATCGATTCGGGCACGATCGAGGTCGGGGATCGGCATCTCTACCACCAGCCCCACGGCGACGGTCTCAAGCCGGCCAGCGAGCGCTACATCCGTTCGGTCCGCTCCGACATCGGCATGGTGTTCCAGCACTTCAACCTGTTCCCGCACATGACGGCGCTCGAGAACATCATGTTGGCGCCGGTGAAGGTGCACGGCCGGTCGAAGGACGAGGCCCGAGCCGAAGGCATGGAACTGCTCGACAAGGTCGGTCTCGGCCACGCTGCGAATCAGACCCCGGGCCAGCTCTCGGGTGGTCAGAAGCAGCGGGTGGCCATCGCCCGGTCGCTGGCGACACATCCCGCCGTCATGCTCTTCGACGAGGTGACCTCGGCGCTCGACCCGGAACTGGTCGGCGAGGTGTTGAGCGTGTTGCGCGACATCGCCGAAGAGGGCGAGACGACGATGATGCTCGTCACCCACGAGATGCACTTCGCACGTGAGGTGGCCGATCGGCTGCTCATGTTCGACGAGGGGAGCGTGGTGGAGTCCGGCCCACCGGCCCAGGTCCTCGACGACCCGCAAGAGGATCGGACACGCTCGTTCCTCGGTGCGGTGGGCGACCACTGACCGCGCGGCCGCGCCGGGCTACGGGCGGTCCCCGAACTCCGGACCCTGTGTGCGGGTGCGCTTGAGCTCCCAGAATCCGTCGACGTTCATCATGGCGACCAGTGCATCCCACATGGCGAGCGAGTCCTCCGTGGACGGCACCCTGGTGATCACCGGACCGAAGTAGCCCTGCTTCGTCCCGTTGCGATCGTCGAAGGCGATGATCGGTGTGCCGACGTCGTCGCCGGTGAGCGCGAGCCCGCGATCCATACGCGTGCGGATCTCCGCATCCCAGGAGGGCTCGTCGAAGGCCTGCGCGTGGCGGGCGTCGAGGCCGACGGAGCGGAGCGCGTCCGCTGGGTCGAAGTCCTGTGACTGGTCGTGGTGGATACGCCGGCCGTATTCGATGTAGAGCGACTCGACAGCGTCGATCGGGCTGTCGTCGGCGGAGCGGACCGATTCGATCACCCGGAGCAGGCCATGCGTGCGCTGCAAGGGCTCGAAGTAGTCGCTGTCCGCGTCCGGCTCGTTCTTGAAGAACAAGCTGATGGGCTGCCACGTGACGGTCAGGTCACGGTGCGGGCGTACCTCGTCGACGACCCACCGGGCCGTCACCCAACACCACGGTCAGATGGGGTCGATCCAGAACTCGATGTCCATCGGGACAGCATGCCTCGAATCGGGTGGTTTCCCACGCCTCCCGTAACGTCGCCTCGATGACCGGCGCCGAGATCGCAGTCGTGCTCGGCGCCTCGCTGCTCGGTGCGTTCGTCAAGTCGGTGACGGGGATGGGCTACCCCCTGATCGCCGTCCCACTGATCACACTGGTGCTCGGCGTCGAGGACGCAGTCGTGATCGTCGCCGCTCCGAACGTCACGGCCAACGCGCTGTTGTGTCTCGGCGCGCGGGAAGGCCGATCGGAGGCGCGTGACCTGGGCCCGTTGGTCGCCCTGGGAATGGTCGGTGCGGTGTTCGGCACGTTCGCACTGGTCTCGGTGCCTGAGGCCCCCCTGTTGTTGGCACTCGTCGCCACGATCGGCGCATTCGTCATCAACTACGTGCGATCCCCGGAGTTGCGGATCGATGCCGGCACCGCGAGT
>JAPKDO010000121.1 GCA_028822535.1 Acidimicrobiales bacterium | reverse complement strand
GTCTCGATGACCCGGTCGCCACCGGGCGCATCACAGAACCGCAACGCGCCGCCCTGTGGACGGTCAATCGATGCAGCGATGAGGGGGTGTTGCGACGCCAGCCGCTCGTACGCCGGCGCGAGACGGGCGGCGAGCGGTTCGAGATCGGGTGGGACGATGACGTGCCGGAAGTCGCCAGCGGCGAGGGTCATGTCGTTGAACGACGCACTGTCGCTGGGGATCAGCGATCGGAGGAGATCGAGCACCACGTCGAATGTGGGTACCGGATCCGCTGCCAGGACGGCGGTGGCGTCGAAGAGCGCTCGGAGATCGGAGTCTTCGAGCACCACGGTGGAAGTGATCGTAGTTCTACGTCGATCGACCCATTGCCGTCGGCGATCGGGGAGGCGACCCTGACGCCATGAAACTGGCCCGACCTGTCCTTCTCTTCCTCCTCGCGTTCGTCGCGCTCGCGGCGTGCGGATCCGACGACGACTCCGACGCCCGCCCGGCGGGCGACTCCGAGACGCCGGACGACTCGGTCACCGACGACGGTTCGGCAGACGACACGGGCGCCGGCGACGATTCCGACGCGGGGACCGGCGGGACGTCCACCATCACCGTCGAGGGGACCACGTACGAGCTCGCCAACGGCGACTGCGAGGGCTCCAACACCGACTCGTCCGGCTATCCGTTCCCGGACAACTTCAGCCTGTCGGGAGGGCACATCGACTCGGACCTGCAGTTCGCCATCGCCCGGAACGGCCCGGCCGACGAACTGTTCGTCCAGGTCGGCACGCTCGAAGGCGACTTCGACGAGAACGGCAAGAACAACGACATGCTCTACATCGCCCAGATGGACACGCTCGACTTCACCGTGGACGGGGCGGACGTGTCGGGCTCGGTCACCATGCGCGCCATCAACCCCACCCGCCCCTTCGGCGACGAGACGGTCGTCGACTTCGACTTCGACTGCTGACCGTCGCCGGTGCGCAAGAAGACGACACCGATCACTTGCTCGATCGTGGCCTTGTCCATGGCGATCTCGGTCTCGGGCTGTGGGCCCGGAGGAGGTGAGCCGTCGACCGTGGAGACCAGCACCTCCTCCATCGCGGACGAGCCTGACGAGGACGGGGCCGCACCCGATGCGGACGATCGCGCCGCCCTCGCGGAGGCCGTCGTCTTCAACATGAGCGACCGGTTCACCCGTTACGAGGACGGCCCGGGCGTCCTCATCCTCGCGGGGGTGGCCCAGACGGGCGTGTTGCGACCCGGCGATGGACTCGAGATCCAGGGTGGCGGACCCGACACGGGCATCACGATCACCGCGATCAGGGTCGGCGTTCCCGACGTCGAGGTCGAATCACTGTCTCCCGGCGAGTTCGGATACCTCGTGGTCACCGGCGAGTTCGGGGACTACTCGTTCACCGAGCAACTCGTCCGGCCCATCGACTGATCGACGAGCCGGACGACCGACGGGTCCATCGGTGCGCGGCGCTAGGCCACCTCGATGAAGATGCACTCCCCGGGGCACTCTTCGGCGGCCTCGATCACGGCGTCGATCTGACCGTCGGGCATGCGGGCCATGCCCTCGGCGCCAGCGGGACCGTCGCTGCCGTCGAAGCGCTTCTCGGTACCGAACTGCGACTCGGCTTCCTTCACGTAGAAGAGTCCATCGTCGTTCCCGAAGAACACGTCGGGTGCGAGTTCCTCACACAGACCGTCTCCGGTGCAGAGGTCCTGATCGATCCATACCTTCACGGCTACATCATCCTTCTCTCGGTCGGGCCGCCACCGTACCTGCAGCAGGCGGGTCAACCGTCCATCGGACGCCGGTCGAACGATCCTGACGGCCACGATGCGAAGCGTGCGGAGATACCGACGCATGGCGCGATCAGGCGAGCCGGCACTCCCGCCCGCGCCGCACAGCCGTCATCAGCGCCGGTTCCGGACCCGATGGGTTGCCCCGCGCCGCGAACCGACCCATAGGCTCGACACAACTTCGAAATGATTGTCACCTTTTCGCAATGTGCCGCTGTTCTGGGCGCCACGACTTCCCCGTCATGAGGACCATGAGCCGCACCGACCGACTCCCACTGCTCGCCATCCTGCTCGCCACCGTCCTGGCCGGTGGTCTGGCGATCGCGACCGAAGATGCACCGAGCGACCGAGAAGGCCAGATTCTTGCGGCGAACGCCGGCGACGTCGTGACCTCCCCGCCCGGTGTCACCGGCGATGCATCGCGCAGCGCCGCGCCAGGACTGACATTGGTCGAGCCAGGAGCCGTCGCCCGCCTCGCTGCCGCGGTGGTCGCCACCACGACGACGACCACCACCACGACCACGACGACTGCGCCACCGCCGACCACGACGGTCGCGTCGACCGCCCCGACACAGGCACCCGCACCCGCACCCGCACCGACGCCGACCACAGCGCCGGCACCGCCGCCCGCCCCGGCGCCGACCACGGACGGGTCGTGTGCGGCGAACTTCGCCTCGTGGATGAACTCCTACCGCAGTTCCAACGGCGTCGGTCCGCTCACGACCGACGGCGGAATCGCCTACATCCCGACCAACTGGTCGAAGTCGATGGCGACCAACCAGAACCTGGCCCACAACCCCGATTACATCGGCCAGATCCGCTCGGCTCGTCCCGAGTCACGGTCGTGGGGCGAGAACGTCGGTTACAGCTCCGGCGGCGCACGACGGGTGTTCGACAACATGGTCGCCTCGAGCGGCCACCGCGCCGCCATCTTGAACGACGGCTACTCCAGGGCAGCCACCGGTTGTGCCGTGGACAGCCAAGGCAAGGTCTGGGTCACCGTCGACTTCTGGGGCTGACGCCGAGAGACCGGCCCTCAGGTTCTGGGGCTGACGCCGAGAGACCGGCCCTCAGGAAATCGGGATCGGCCCGACAGCGGCGCTGACCGGCTCAGCTCGTGGCGTAGGCCGAACGGCGGGACCGTCGCACCAGCGCTGCGCCCACGGCCAACAAGGCGAGGGCGAGGAGAACCATCAGGAGGATCTCGGACCCGGTGAACGCAAGCGCCCCGTCGTCGCCGTCGTCTCCGGTCGTCTGTCCGGAGGCGAGCACGGCGAAGTCGCCGGAGCCACAGGTGATCGTGAAGCTGTCGCCGACCGCGACCAGCGAGTAGGAGCCAGGCGCGACCGCCGGGACGGCGAAGTCGAGTTCGACGGTGCCGGAGACATCGCCGCGGAACCCTTGGGTGCCGTTGGAGCCGGAGGCGACCACGTCGCCGTCGAAGAGCACGCGCACGGTGCCGCCGGCCGGGACGTTCTGCACCGTGACGGTGACCGTCGTACCCGCCTGCGCCGACTCGGCCGAGATGCCACACGTCGGGTCATCCGAGCCATCGGGCGTGGTCGACGACGTCGTGCAGCCGTCCGGATACGCACAGTCGTCACTGACCTGGCTCGCACCCGCCGTCCCTGCAGACGCGACCAACCCGGTCATCGAGAGCAGTGTCGCGAGAACAGCCAGTGCGATCCGTCGAGTGTGAACTGAAGTCATGGAGAGTCCCGATGTCGTAGGGGAAGACTGGACCAGGGTACGCGGACGATACCCGTCCCGAGCAATGACGTCCACCCACGGCGATTCCGACCGAAGCGACCCAATCGGGTCAGAATCCTCGTACGGCGACCGCCCCGGCGGGGGTGACGAGGTAGGGAACGTCCAAGACGACATCGGAGCGGACGGCTCGGCCCTCACCGAGATCGAGGTCGATCGATGCCGTGGTCGGACGCACTCGGGGTGATGGGATCAGTTCCAGCTGGTAGTCGGCGTCGTCGCGGGGCGGGAGGCGAAGCCGGAGCTCGGCAACGTGTTGCTCACCCGCAGGAACGTCGATCCGATACCCGACCAAGGGACGCCCGTCTTCCGTGAGGGCCCTGGGTTCGGTCCGGAACCCGGATCCTCCCGACTCGAGCAGCGTGGACCCCGTCGGGAGGTACAACGACACCGCGCCCCGATAGACGCCCGCCGCCTGGTCGTCGTCGAAGGGTCCGAAGATATAGGGCGGCTGCGTCTCCCCGACGGGGGCGTCGTTGGAGATGCGGATCGTGACCACGACCTCGCCCACGCGACCTTCCTCGCGCGTGCCCGTCATCTCGACGGCGGAGTCGACGTAGTAGTCGAGTTTGTTCCCGCTCAGGTTCTGGACGGTGAGATGCAGGTAATCGCCGGCATCTGGTGCCGGGAGTGATCCGTCGGCGCCGTAGTACGAGACGGCGGAACCGACGGCACCATCGGCGCTGTACATCAGCAGATGTCGGCCGTCGACCGCATCGACGAGCGCGGATGCGAGGTCCCGCACACTCGGGTAGTCGCCTTCGGTGAGGGCGGTGAATGCTGCCTCAGCGACGTCGCCCAGCACGTCGCTGCGTTCCTCGACCCCGGGAAAGAGGCGGTAGGCGTCGTTGAGTACCAGGGCGACCACGTTGTCCGCGTTCACGACGCCGACCTCGTCGACCACCACGGGACCGACGACGGACAGGATCGCGGCCAGCGCGTGCGCGTCGACCTGGATGACCCCGTCGGCGACGACCCCACTCGCCCGTTGGTACATCGCGAGGAGCGCCGGGGCGGTGAGGGTGAAGTCGCCGGAGAGGGTCGCGTTGCGCCACTCCCGGGTGGGTTGGAATCCGTCCCATCGACCGGTGAAGTCCTCGGGGAGGTCAACGGATTCCGGCTCGACCGGCACGTTCACCGGGAGTTCCTCGACGCGGCCGAACTCGACGAGATCGGCGCCGCCGCCGTCGCCGTCGAGCACGCCGTAGTTGAGCATCATCCCCCCGGACCCGCGCATCTCTGCGGTGTTGGCCACGGCCAACAGCGTCCGCGCCGGGCGGGTGACCCCGAGCAGTTCGTCGAGGATCGTCAGACCTCGCTGGAGCCGGTCCAATGCGACGCGCTGCTCGTCCGCTTCGTCGAAGACCGCATCGCGGAGCTCGCGGGTGGCCGGCAGCAGCAGCGGCGAATGCGAGCGCTGTGTGTCCACCGTGAGTTGAACGAACAGATCGTCGACGTGCACCCGGGCTGCCTGCAGGGTCTCCACGTCGACTTTCCCCTCCTCGAGCGACACCTCCAGCGAACCGTCCGGCCCTTGCAGGTCGTCGGCCGTCGCGAGGATGAGGCGGCCACCGTGGACGACGGTGGTGGCGACACGGATCGAGTCCCGGATGCTCGCCAGGTTCTGACTCACGACGGGGAGCAGTCCCAACGCCGTGAGCTCGGGCGCGGTGTGCAACGTCTCGCTCACCTCGGTCAGCGCCGCTTCGGCCGCCACCAGTCGGTCGCGAGCGGGACCGAGCTGACCGTCCTTGAGCATCTCGGACGCGACCTCGATGTCGGACTCGGCAGAGCGCAGCGTGTCGACGGCCTCCGCGACCCGCACCGCTGCACCACCGAGCGTGACCAGGAGCAACACCACGACCAGTCCGATGGTGAGCATCCGTGCACTCGGTCGGCGTCCACGATTCGGCTCCGCCCGTCTACGCGTCGACATCCACGCGCTCCGCGCTGTCGACGTGATAGCTGTCGCCGTAGCCGCCGTAGCCGGCATTGGTGGCGTGGTCGTTCTCGACGATCCCCAACACCGGGATCCGGGAATCGCGGAGCCGTCGCAGGGTCGAGCGCAGCTCGCGGCGACGGACCAAGCCGAGGCGGCCGACGACCAACGTCCGATCGACTGCCCGTGCTGCGAGGAGAGCATCGGCGACCGGCAGGACCGGCGGTGCGTCGATGATCACCAGATCGGACTGTGCCTCGAGACCCCGGACCATTTCGATGAACCGCTCGCCACCCAGGATGTCCGTGGCAGCACCGGTCGGAGGACCCGCGGTCATCACTGCGAGATTCGGTCGGACGAATCGGATCGCATCAGCGACCGTCGACGTCCCGGCGACCACGCTGCTCAGGCCGTGTTCGTTCCGCACGCCCAGTCGGCGATGCACCGCCGACTTGCGCATGTCGGCGTCGATGAGCACCACTTTCGAGCCAGAGTCGGCGAGGCTCAACGCCAGGTTGACCGCAGTCGTCGTCTTGCCCTCACCGCTGAGCGAGGACGTCACCAACACCGACTGGACCGGGTCGTCCATCGATTGGAATCGGATAGCCGTCCACAGGTAGCGGAAGGCCTCGACCGCGCTCGGGGGCAGCCGGTGATCGGGATCGTCCAGCTCGATGTCGACGTGTGGGACCGACGCGAGGATGGAGACGTCGGGATCGACAGCCTCCATCTCGCCGGGGTTCGTCATACGATCGCGGATCACCTCGAGGAACACCGCGAGGCAGACTCCGATCAGGAACCCGACACCGAGGGCGATGACCCCGGATCGGAACGTCTTCGGCGCGATCGGTGTCAGGTTCAGCGGCGCGCGCGACACGACCTTGGACGCCTCCCGGAGCAGGTCGGCATCCACGGTGAGTTGATCGGCACGGAGTCCGTACTCCGAGATCTGAGAGGCGAGCAACGCCCGTTCCTGGCGAAGGTTCTCGACCGTGAGAACGCCCAGGTCCGGAACAGAGAGCTGGTCGTCGACCTCGGCCTGCCGGGTGCGTAGATCCTGCGCTTGTCGTCGGAGTTCGGTCGCCTGCGCCGTGAGCGCACTGGTGGTCGCCGTCTGCCTCAGATCGACATAGACCTCCGCGAACGCATTGGCCGCCTCGGCTGCTCCGGCGGCCGACGGTGCCGTCACCGTGATCCGGATGATCTCGGAGAACCCCTCGACCTGCGCTGTCACCGTGGTGAACGGGAGCCCGTCCGGGCCCAGGCGAGCGACGACGAGCGACCGGGTCTCCCGGTTCGTCAAGACGCTGACATCGGTGCTGAGGTCGCGGCTTCGTGTCGCCTCGCTGACGACGTCGCCGTCGTCGAACACCGACACCGAATTCTCGGAGCGCAGTTGGATCTCGGACGTGGACGCGTAGACCGGCGTCTGGAGGGCGATCGGGATCGTTGCGAGCGCGGTGATGCCGATGGTGACCGCGGCGATGAACCACCGTCGCCGCCGCAACATCTCGAGATATTCCCGAACCGTAAGTTCGGCGTCTTGAAACACGAGGAGAATCTGTCCCTGATCGGGTGAGAGCCGGGGAACGCCAAGTTAGTGGTGCCGCCCCTCCGGCTTCGGGTCACGGCGCACCGAATCCGCTCACTTTGCACCAACCTTGCGGTTCCGGAAGGATTGCGGCACGGTGGCATCGAATGAAGACGCTGAGCCAGGTCTCTTCAGCGGGCAGATGAGAGGATCATGGGTTGATGGCGAATAGAACCCCAGACGGCACGCGATTGGCGGCCGCCGGTAAACGCATCACGGATGTCTTGATCGCCATTCCAATGCTGGTCGTCGCACTGCCCGTCGTGGTCGTGTCGCTCGTCGGCTCGGCACTGTTCCTTCGGACCTACCCGCTGTTCGCCCAACGTCGGGTCGGCCGAGGTGGCGAGCAGTTCTCCCTGCTGAAGGTGCGCACACTGCCGACGCACACCCCGAAATACGCGGCCAAGCACGACATCGCCGACGTCGCGACCCCGACCTTCACACGCTGGCTCCGCAGGATGCACCTCGACGAGTTGCCACAGCTGCTCCATGTCCTGACCGGGCGGATGACGCTCGTCGGGCCCCGGCCCGAGATGCAGCTGCTCCACGACCAGGTGCCGGCAGAGTTCGCCGCGATGCGCACCAGCGTCCGGCCGGGCTGCACGGGGCTCTGGCAGATCTCACCGCAGTCGGGTGGCCTGATCCACGAGTCACCGGTGTACGACGAGTTCTACGTTCGCAACCGGTCGATGCGTCTGGATCTGTGGGTCCTCTACAAGACCCTCACCGTAACGATCCTCGGTCGCCCCACCGTTCGACTGACCGACATCCCGACTTGGGTGCTCCGTCACGAGCCGGAGCTCGACCTCGAGCACTCCGACTACCGAGTCGCGACGTCCGTCGACTGACCCACCAGAGCTGATGTCCGGCCCGAGGCCCGACGCGGCGCATCAACGATTGCCGGGTGGTCTCGCTTGTTCTGTCGTCGCGGGATCGGGAGCGTCGTCGACCTGCGCCGGAGCACGCGACCGGACGGTGGCGACCGCTGTCGCCGTGACCAACATCAAGATCGCGTTCCCGGCCCCCGGTTGCGACACCGATTCGGCCGCGATCGCATGAACCACCGCGAACAGAGCGAAGGCCACCAACACGTTCCCGAACTGGCTGTCGTGCAAACGCGCCTTGATGATCATGACCGTCATGTAGACGAGCCACACCGCGAGCAGCGTGATCCCGATCAGCCCCAGGTTGACCAGAATGCCGAGGATCGAGCTGTGGGCGCTCTTGGACCACATCCGGTCGGGCTTGAGGAACACCTCCCGGGAGTTGCCGTAGCCGAGGCCGAAGGCCCAGTCGAACGGGGTCTTCAGGAGGCGGTATCCGTCGGACCACAGTTCCGCCCGGCCATTGCCGCTGCTGAGCTCGTCAGAGGACTGGCCCCGGTAGAAGTAGCCGAGGAACTCGTCCCGGAAGTAGAACGCTGCGATCGCTCCCGCTGCAGCGGCATACGGCAGGGACACGTAGCGAGCGAAACGACTCTTCCGTGCGGCATTGACGAGCAGGTAGGCCAGAGCCGCTCCGAGCGCGATCAGGCCCGTGCGCCCCTGTGCCCCGTAGGTGGCGTAGCCAACCAAGCCCAACGCCCCCAGGCGCACGACCCCGCGAAGACGGGACACCTCCGGCGGAACGGCCACCACGGCCACCACGGCCAGGCCGGCCGCCCATGCCACGCCGAGCGGGTGATTGCCGATCCACGTGAACCGGTTCAGGTTCTCCTCGGAACCGCTCGCGTAGATCGGTCCGAACGCGAGCCCGACCAAGGTCAGCGCGATCACCACCCGGATGAACCAGCGCGAGAAACGCTCGACGACCGCTCTGGCGAACGCAGGATCGCGCCCACCGATGTTGGCCGTCCCCCACGCAAGGACGGCGGTCATGACGAGTTCGAGACCCCGGCCGAAGGAGTAGAAGACGATCGGGCTCCACAGGAACGAAACCATCGCGAACACCGGCAGCGCGAACACCGCGAGCGGCAGACCGGCGGAGCCCAGGTCATGCCGAACGGAGCGAACCGCCACGACCGCCAGCACTCCCGTGGCGGAGAAATAGCAGACCTCGAGCATCGATTCGAACGCTGGTGCGCGAACGGCGTCGGCCACCGCTCGCCGGCTGAACTGATGGGCCGGCCCCAACACGAGCAGGAGCCAAGCACCGGCGAAAGCTGTGGCCAGGCGATCCGTCCCGACCCCCGGCCCACCCGTGGAGACCCGGAAGCGGGCCGCGACAATGCTCGAGACCAACAAGAGCACCATGACGACGACCGTTGCCAGGAACTCGCCACCGGTGACCGAAAGTAGGGTGAGACCGACCACGATGGCCAGTCCGAACTCGACCGAGCGGGACATCGGGCCCGGAGCGTACTCGTCACGTGCTGGGCGGAGACGTCGACGTCAACCGCCATCCGACGAGGCCAGGATGAACCCGCTGCCACCGATCACGTACGTGAGCAACATCTACCCGGCTCCGCTTGACCCCGCGCGGGGCACCTTCGTGGAGAACAGCCTCCTCGGCCTCCGGTCCGAGGGTCGCGAGGTCGGCATCATCACCCTGGATCGTTCCCTGCACCCGCTCCGGGCGTACCTCCGGTTCTACTGGGAGGTGGTCCGGCGTCTCCGACGCGAGGAGGGCATCGCGTACGTCCATTACGTCTCCCACAGCGCACTCCCCGTGGTGCTGGCAAAGCTCTGGAACCGACGCCTGCGGGTCGCGCTTCACTTCCACGGGAGCGACGCATTCCCGGAGAGCTTCGAGAACCGGGCAAGGCGGTTCGTGAAACACTTGGTGTGTCGACTCGCCATCGCGAGCGCGGACGATGTCCTCGCACCGTCGGGTCCCTTCGCGGACCGATTGCGCGCGAAGTTCCGCATCCCCGACGGCGACGTGTCGGTCAACGCCTCCGCGGGCGTCGACCGATCGACCTTCCAGCCGCACCGTCGTCCCGAGCGGGACACGAAGCACGTGGTGTTCGCCGGCAGGATGATCGAGGGGAAGGGCGCTGCCGCGGCTGCACGTGCCCTGAGGCGGGCGTTCGACCAGGACGGCGATGACCTGCGGGCGACCTTCATCGGGGACGGACCCGAACGCGAGGAAGCCGAGGCCACGCTCCGAGCAGAGACGGGCGCTGGAGCGGTCGGATTCGTACCGCCGGTCGACCAGCCTCGGCTCGCCGAGTACTACCAGGACGCCGACATCTTGCTCTTTCCCTCGACGCGTGAGGGCGAGTCGCTCGGTCTGGTCATGATCGAAGCCATCTTCTGTGGTGCCGTCCCCGTCGCGTTCGACAACCCGACCGCTCGATCGATCCTGGGCGGCGTCGACTCACCCCGGCTCCTCGCCGACGACGAGGACGATCTCGCCCGAATCCTGAGCGAATTGCGAGCCTTGCCGTCGTCGCAGCTGCGGGCCATCAACGACCGATTGCTGGCGGACACCGCACACTTCGACAGCGACGTCGTCTCTCGCGAACTCTCCCGGATCCTGCGCTGAACAGCGCTGGGCTGCGGCAGGTCGAGGAGTTCAGAGGAGGTGCGCTTCCGTCGCGCTCGTCAAGAGGAGGTCCCGGCTCCCGTATCTCGGCAGCGGCGCATCTGCCGCCAGCTCGGCACGCGAGAGGAGATGCAGCGACCGTTCCCCGATGGCGAATGCGAGATACCCGCCGTCGACGAGGTCGAGGATCACCCGCCGCAGGTGCGGGACGTCGGCGAGCCGCACCTCGACGAAGATCGTCGGTGAGCGTTCGATCAGCTGGTCGAGCACCGCCTCGAGCACGACGGCCTCTTGCCCCTCTATGTCCAGTTTGAGCAGGTCGGCTCCGTCGATCAGATCCCCGATGAACACTGCGTCCACGGTGTTGGTCTCCCGATCCGACGGGTCGATGACGCCTTCGGCACCGTCCCGGACGACCGCCTGCGCCGGAAGCCCGTGCCGGTCGCCGACGGGCGTGGAGAGGTCGACGGAGACGTGGCCGGACCGACCGACGACTGCGGCTTCGACGACACGCGCATTCTCGATGCCGTTGAGGCCGAGATTCGTGCGGGCCACCGTCGCGGTCGCTGGATGTGGCTCGAACGCCAGGTACTCACACGACGGGTTCGCCAGGGCGCCGACGACCGAGTAGTAGCCGATGTTGGCACCCAACTCGAGCACCTTGTTCGCTCGCCGGCACGCGCGCTCCCAGTACTCGGCTTCAGCGCCTTCGTAGGCCGCTGCGCCGTGCCAGTACAAGACACGGGTCATCCAACTGTCGGCAGCCGACAGGGTGATGTTCTCGCGTCCTCCGGGCTGAAAGGTCGTCTCGGGGATCCGGCGGTGACGAGCC
>JAPKDO010000120.1 GCA_028822535.1 Acidimicrobiales bacterium | reverse complement strand
CTGAACGAGGTCCCGTGGCGGATCATCGACTGGTGGACGGCCCAGCAGCCGGATTCCGAGATCGCGTCGTTGCTCGCTGCGTCGTCGCAGTGGACGTCGGTGTGCCCGGACGAGGGCCACCTCTCCCCGTGGGTCACGTGGCCGACCGTGCATCGCGGTGTGCCGAACACCGTCCACGGCATCGGTCACTTCGGCCAGGACACCGAGCACGCCGACTCGGTCGCGCCGACGTGGTGGGCGCGCGCCGTCGACGCCGGCAGACGTGTCGGCGTATTCGGCCTGTTGCACACCAACGAACTGCCCGACGACGTCCAGCGCTACGCGTTCTTCGTCCCCGACACGTTCGCTCCGAGCGCCGACACCCATCCCGGCGCGCTCGAGTCGTTCCAGGCATTCAACCTCTCGATGGCCCGAGCGTCGGCCCGCAACGTGTCGACCTCGATCGACCTGGCCGCTGCCCGTCGGTTCCTGATGCGGTCCCCGCTCCTGGGGCTCCGGCCGGCGACGGTCGCCCGTCTCGTCCGCCAGCTCGTGGACGAACGGCGGCGGCCACACACCCGCGTGAGGCGCCGTTCGTACCAATCGGTGCTCGGCTTCGATCTGTTCGAACACCAGCTCCGTCGCACAACTCCTGACGCTGCGGCGTTCTTCACCAACCACGTGGCCTCGGCCATGCATCGGTACTGGGCTGCGACGTTCCCGCACGACTACGACGCGGCCACGTTCGGGTTCGACGAGGCATGGATCTCGACCTGGGACGGCGAGATCGCCGAGGCGATGGGTCACGCGGACCGGATGGTCGGGCGCCTGCGATCGCACTGTGACGAGACCGGCTCGTTGCTGGTGGTGGCGTCGTCGATGGGGCAGCAGGCCGCCCAGGGGACGCCGGTCGGACGCCAGCTGTACCTGCGTGACGTCGAGGCGTTCCTCCGCGACGCCGGCGTCGATCTCGACGCCGTGGAACGACGTCCGGCGATGGACCCGCACGTCAACGTGCAGGTCCGCGGCGAGGCGTCGTGCGATGCGTTACGCGTTCGGATGACGGCGTTGCGCGTCGGCGGCGCCGAGGCCAAGTGGACCGAGGAGGACGACGGTTTCTTCTCGCTCGAGTTCGGTCAGGCGGACGATGCGATCGGCGACGTCACCGTCGACGGCGACGTCCGGAGTCCCGGATCGCTCGGCTTCGAGATCATCGAGATCGAGGACGAGGTCGCCAGCACCGGCTACCACGTGCCCGACGGGATCCTGATCGCGTACGACCCGCGACCCGGAGCGACTGTCGACGCCGCCCGTTCGGAGATCGCCACGACCGAGATCGCGCCGCTGGTCCTCGACCGACTCGACATCCCATCGGGGGACCCTGTCGCTCGTCAGTGACCCGTTGGACCACCGTCGCGCCGATACGCTCGGAACGGTGTCCGCCACGCCTCGCTTCCGTTTCGCTCCCTCTCCGACGGGCTACCTGCACGTGGGCAATGCCCGGGCAGCGCTCTTCAATTGGCTCGAAGCACGTCGGATCGGCGGCGAGTTCCTGTTGCGCATCGAGGACACCGACCGCGAGCGCAGCAGCAGCGATCTGACGGAGAACATCCTCGAGTCGATGCGCTGGCTGGGCCTCGACTGGGACGGCGACATCGTCCACCAGGCCGAACACCTCGACGCCCACGTCGACGGGGCCCGCTCGTTGCTCGCCGCCGGCCAGGCGTACTGGTGCGACTGCACGCCCGAGGACGTCGACGGTCGTCGCACCGACAAGAGCGCGTCGGGCTACGACGGCCACTGTCGCGATCGCGACATCGCCGAGGGTCCGACGACGGCGCTGCGGTTCCGAGCGCCCGACGAGGGCACGATCAGCTTCGACGACCTGATCCGGGGCGATGTCACCTTCGACGTCGCCACCATCGAAGACTTCGTCCTCCTGCGCTCCAGTGGCTTGCCCGTGTTCTTGTTGTCCAACGCCATGGACGATGCCTCGATGGGTATCACCCACGTGGTCCGTGGTGAAGACCACGTCAACGGCACGCCGAAGTACCTGTTGCTCCGCGACGCCCTCGACCTGGGCCGTCCCGACGTGTTCGCCCACTTGCCGATGCTGGTCAACGAGAGCCGCAAGAAGCTCTCGAAACGCCGCGACTCCGTCGCCGTCGGCGACTTCCGCGAGCGCGGCTACCTGCCGCAGGCGATGCGCAACTACCTCGCACTGTTGGGCTGGGGTCCGAAGGACGACGTCGAGATCCGTCCGATCGCCGAGATCATCGAACGCTTCCGACTCGAAGACGTGAACCCGGCGCCGGCGTTCTTCGACGAGAAGAAGCTCGAGCACTTCAACGCCGAGTACGTGCGGGCACTGTCGACCGACGAGTTCATCGACGCCGTCACGCCCTTCCTCGACCAACCCGCCGCCACGCTGGAGCCCATCCGCCAGATGGCGCCGGCCCTGCAGCAGCGCGTGCGCCTGCTCCCCGACGCCGAGCCCATGGTCGATTTCCTGCACCTCGACCAACCGGTGCGCGACGACGCATCGTGGGAGAAGGTGATGGTCAAGAACGTCGACACCGCCCGGCAGATGCTGGCGGCTGCGCTCGAGGCGTTCGGCGAGGTCGACTGGGACCACGAAGCCCTCCACGCCTGCCTGCTCGCCGTCGGCGAGGCGAACGGCCTCAAGCTCGGCAAGGCCCAGGCGCCGATCCGGGTCGCCGTCACCGGTCGCACCGTCGGGCCACCGCTGTTCGAGTCGCTCGAGGTGCTCGGCCGGGACGCCACCCTCGGACGCATGCGCGCCGCGCTCGACGCGCTGCCGTGACCCCGAGGCGTCTGCTCCGAGTCGCGGTCCGGGCAGGGCTGCTGGTCCTCGTTGCGGCGGTGCTCTACGTCGGGATCACGTTCGTCCAGGTCTGGAACGCGAGCAACCAGGCGCACCAGGACCCTGCTCAGGCGATCATCGTGCTCGGCGCGGCGCAGTACGACGGCACCCCGTCGCCCGTGCTGAAGGCGCGCCTCGAACACGCCATCGAGTTGTACCGGGACGGCGTCGCCAACACGATCGTGGTCACGGGGGGCAAACAGCCGGGGGATCGTTTCACCGAGGCGGCGGCCAGCTACGCCTACCTGCGCCAGGCGGACATCCCCGAGGAACGGATCCTGCGAGAGGAACAGGGGGCGAACACGTGGGCGCAGCTCGCTGCCGCCACCCGAGTACTTCGCGAACGTGGCATGTCGAGCGCGGTCCTGGTGTCCGACGACTACCACGCGTATCGACTGGATCGGATCGCCCACGAGATCGGCCTCGAAGCCCAGGTGTCGCCGGTCGACCCGAACCTGTCGCTCGGTGGCGAGGCGAGGGCGATGGCCAAGGAGACAGCTGCGGTCGCGCTCGGACGGGTGATCGGGTTCCGTCGGCTCGTCAACCTCGACGACCAGCTGTCGCTGCCCCTGCCCTGAGGGTCGGATCGCTTTCGTCACCGCCTCACCTGTCGGATAGCGTGATCCGCTCCCACCGATCCGGGGTGGTGTAATAGGCAACACAGCTGGTTCTGGTCCAGTCATTGGGGGTTCGAGTCCTCCCCCCGGAACGCAACTTCAACCGTGGCACGAGGTCGCGGTAGCATCGAATGCTCCCTGCCCCGTTCGTCTAGCGGCCTAGGACACCAGCCTCTCACGCTGGCAGCACGGGTTCGAATCCCGTACGGGGTGCCAAGACAGACGCCCAGGCCAGCGGCTCACTGCCGCTGACCTGGGCGTCTCGCTCTCGTCCGGAGCCGGTGGCTCAGGACGGGGGTGGGGGACTACTGGTGGGTCTTCTGCTCGGCTTCCTTGACGTCGGCCTCGGCACGGGCCTTCTCGGCCTTTGCTTCCTTCTCGGCGACCTCGCGCTGGGCCTCGGCCTTGTCCTGCTGGGCCTCGCCCTCGTTCTCGAGGTCCTGATTGCCGGTCACGACACCGGCAGCTTCCTTGATCTTGCCCTTGGCGTCTTCGACGACACCCTTGATTCCTTCTGTTGCACCGTCATCGGCCATGTTGTGTTCTCCTCGTTCGAATGGTGGGGACGTCGAGTTCTGTACCCATCGATCCGAAAGGGAGAACGAGACGAGCGTCACGGTCCGCGGCGCGTTGGGGCGCGTCACCGAGGGGTCGGTACCGTCGCCTGTCGTGCCGACCCATACCGACAGGGATCTCGTGGATCGCGACCGGTCCACCGTGTGGCATCCGTACGCCGCCATGCCGGGCACCGTGGACCCGACGCCGGTCATCGGAGCCGAGGGCGCTCGGCTCCACCTCGCCGACGGGCGCCGCGTCGTCGACGGGATGTCGTCGTGGTGGGCGGCGATCCACGGCTACCGCCATCCCGTGCTGGATGCTGCGGTGTCGGACCAACTCGACGACATGGCCCACGTCATGTTCGGCGGGCTGACGCACGGCCCGGCCGTCGAGCTGGCCGAGGCTCTGGTCGAGATCACCCCGGAAGGCCTCGAGCACGTGTTCCTCGCCGATTCCGGATCGGTGTCGGTCGAGGTCGCGATGAAGATGGCGCTGCAGTATGCGCGGGGCGTGGGGCGCGACGGGCGCGACCGTTTCCTGACCGTTCGTGGGGGATATCACGGCGACACGTTGCATGCGATGTCGGTGTGCGACCCGGTCAACGGGATGCATCGCATGTTCGCCGGGGTACTTCCCGAGCAGTTGTTCGCACCCGTGCCTCGGCCTCGGTTCGACGAGACGTGCACCGATGAGGACGTGGCCGAACTCCGAGCGCTGTTGACCGCCGACGCCGACCGGATCGCCGCCGTCATCCTCGAACCGATCGTCCAGGGTGCGGGAGGCATGCGCTTCTACGCGCCGGGCTACCTCCGCCGGGTGCGGGCGTTGTGCGACGAGTTCGAGGTGCTGCTCATCGCGGACGAGATCGCGACCGGCTTCGGCCGCAGCGGACGACTCTTCGCATGTGAACACGCAGACGTCTCGCCCGACATCTTGTGCCTCGGCAAGGCGCTCACCGGTGGCTACGTCTCGATGGCGGCGACGCTCTGCACGTCCGAGGTCGCTCGGGGTGTCACCGCAGCGGACTCGGGAGCGCTGATGCACGGACCGACCTTCATGGGCAATCCGCTCGCCTCGGCGGTGTCGTTGGCCTCGGTCCGACTGCTGTTGTCGCGCGACTGGCAGTCCGAGGTGGGCGGTATCGAATCGGGTCTGCGCTCCGGTCTCGACCATGCGTCCTCGATCGACGGAGTCGTCGACGTCCGTGTCCTCGGCGCCATCGGCGTCATCGAACGCGACGAACCCGTGGACATGGAGGTAGCGACGCAGGTGTCGCTCGACCACGGCGTGTGGCTCCGCCCGTTCGGTCGCCTCGTCTACGCCATGCCACCGTTCGTGGCGACCGCGGAGGACATCGCGTCGATCACGGCCGCCATGGTCGCCGTCGCGGAGTCCGCATGACGTGGCTCGAGCGGGCGGAAGCCGAGCTGGCTTCGATCGAAGCCGACGGTCGCCGACGCTCGCTGCGGGTGTTCGACGCTTGCGGGCCGACGGGGATGCTCGGTGGCCGACCGGTCACGTCGTATGCATCCAACGACTACCTCGGGCTGTCGGCTCACCCGGACGTCATCGACGCCGCCGCCGCCGCCGCCGGGCAGTGGGGGACCGGTGCCACGGCGTCGCGTCTGGTCGTGGGGACGCGGCCAGCGCACGCCGAACTCGAGGCTGACTACGCCGCGGCGAAGGGAACCGAAGCTGCGCTCGTACTGTCGTCCGGCTATGCCGCCAACCTGGCGGTGCTCACGACGTTCGGTTCCGCCGACGTGACGATCGTGTCGGACGAACGGAACCACGCGTCGATCATCGACGGCTGCCGCCTCGCGAAGGCGGCGTCGGTCATCTACCGCCACAATGATGTCGATCACCTGCGGTCGCGAGTCGACGCCGCCCCGGGTCCGGCGATCGTCGTCACCGACAGCGTCTTCTCGATGGACGGCGACGTCGCTCCGCTGACCGAGATCGCAGCGGTGTGCCGAGAGCGTGGCGCCCTCCTCGTCGTCGACGAGGCGCATGCCGCGCTCGGACCGGAGGTCCCGATCGACCTCGACGTCCTCCGTGTGGGGACGTTGTCGAAGACGCTCGGCTCGCTCGGTGGCATCGTCGCCGGTCCGTCGTCGATGATCGACCTGCTGGTCAACCGGGCTCGGTCGTTCATCTTCTCGACCGGGCTGACGCCCTCCGACACCGCCGCCGCCCACGCTGCGTTGGCGATCGTCGAAGGCGAGGAGGGCGACCGACTGCGTGCCCGCTTGCGGGCTCACATCGACCGGCTCGTTCCCGGCCACCCGTCGCCCATCGTGCCCATCGTCCTCGGCGAGGAGTCGGTGGCCATGGATGCCTCCGCAGCGCTGCTCGACCGCGGCATCCTGGTGCCGGCGATCCGGCCGCCCACCGTCGCTCCCGGCACGTCGCGGCTGCGCGTCGCGCTGTCGGCGGCGCACACAGACGTCATGGTCGACGACCTCGTCAGGGCGCTCGACGAGTTGGAGATCCGACCGTGAGACCGAGACGACTGATCGGCATCGTCGGTACCGCGACCGACATCGGCAAGACGTGGGCATCGGCCGAGTTGGCTCGGTCGCTCCGCTCGTCGGGTCACGCGGTCGTGGCCCGCAAGCCGGCGCAGTCGTTCGACCCGGACGATGCGGGCCCCACGGATGCAGCGGCGCTCGCACACGCGACGGGCGAGAACCCCGACGACATCTGCCCTCCGGAGCGCTCGTACACGCTACCGATGGCGCCCCCCATGGCCGCAGCTGCCCTCGGACTCGAACCGGTGGGCATGGCCGATCTGCTGGCAGCGGTCCGCTGGCCGGAGGGCGTCGACTTCGGACTGCTCGAGACGGTCGGCGGGGTGTGCTCGCCCGTCGCTCTCGACGGCCACAGCGCCGACCTGGTCCGCCTGGCGGACGTGGACGAGGTCGTCCTCGTCGCGGATGCCGGTCTCGGCACGATCGACGCCGTCCGGACCGCGACGCCGGCTCTATACCGAGCGCCGATCGTGTTCCTCAATCGGTTCGACCAGATGTCGGACCTGCATCGACGCAACCTCGTCTGGCTTCGCGACGTGGACGGTGTGACGGCGGAGACGACCGTGGCGGGCCTGGCCGGCCGGCTCGCCGAGGCCGTCCGTCGCTGACGCGGGGTCGGGCGAGGTCCGCCGTCAGCACTCCTGCAGGAGCTCCCAGACGTTGCCCTGCGGATCGGTGATCAGCGCGTAGCGAGCGCCGCGCCGGTGCGACGTCGGCTCGGTGACGATCGTGGCCGAGCGCGAGGTGGCGCTCACAGCAAGGACACGGGGTCGTGATGCTCGTAGCCGAGGGCCTCGGCGACGGCCGATTCGGTGACGTGGCCGGCGACGACGTTGCAGCCGTTGCGGAGGTGTGGGTCGTTGGCGACGGCCTCCTTCACACCGAGGTCGGCGAGGGCCAGCACGAACGGCAGGGTGGCGTTGTTGAGCGCATGGGTCGACGTGCGGGGCACCGCGCCCGGCATGTTCGTGACGCAGTAGTGCACGACGTCGTGGAGCACGTACGTGGGGTCGGCGTGGGTCGTCGGCTCCGACGTCTCGAAACACCCGCCCTGGTCGATCGCGACGTCGACGAGCACGGACCCCGGGCGCATCGATCGCACCATGTCCTCGGTCACGAGCTTCGGCGCTCGATCGCCCTTGACGAGCACGGCGCCGACGACGAGGTCCGCGCGGGCCACCAGGTGTTCGATCGCTGTCGTCGTCGAGTACATGGTCTCGAGCGACGCGCCGAACCGGGCACCCAGATGGGCCAGCACGTCGAGGTTGCGGTCGACGACCGTGACCGAGGCGCCGAGACCGACCGCCATCTCGATCGCGTTCTCGCCGACCACGCCGCCCCCGATGACCGCGACCTCGCCCGAGTGCACCCCCGGCACCCCGCCCAGCAGGACGCCAGCGCCGCCCTGCGCGCTCTCGAGCGCGTGCGCACCGGCCTGCACGGACATGCGGCCCGCGACCTGGGACATCGGGGCCAGGAGCGGCAGCCGTCCGAAGGGATCGGTCACCGTCTCGTACGCGATGCAGGTGGCACCCGAGTCGACGAGGTCGCGTGTCTGGTCCGGATCGGGAGCGAGATGGAGGTACGTGAAGAGGACCTGCCCCTCGCGCAGCGCGGCGCGTTCCGCTGGTTGAGGCTCCTTCACCTTCACGACCATGTCGGCAGTCGCGTAGATCTCCGCACCGTCGGCGGCGAGGCCGGCGCCGGCGGCCAGGTAGTCGTCGTCGGTGGCGCCGATGCCCGTTCCGGCGCCTCGCTCGACGAGCACAGCGTGGCCGCGGCCCACCAACTCGCGGACGCTGGTCGGGGTCAGACCGACCCGCTTCTCGGCGTTCTTGACCTCGGTCGGGGTGCCGACGAGCACCGGCTGCCTCCTCGTGGTTCGGTGTTGTGCTTGAGCGCCGACGCTACGTCGTAGGGTCGCCGCCGTGCGCCCGTACGTCGAGGGAATCGAACGAACTCCGATTGTCGGACCCGGCAGCGACAACCCGCTCGCGTCCCGTCGGGACGACGCCGACCGTCTCCTCGACGACCGCACGATGGCCGAGGACATCGCCGCCCGTCACGGCCACCGAGTTCACTGAACTCGTGGACATCGTCGGGCCGGCGCTGCTCGCGTTCTGTGCCGCGGTCCTCGGCTCGTTGGGAGGGCTGGGCGGCGCGATCCTCCTCGTCCCGCTCTTGGTCGTGACGGGGATGGCGCCCACCGACGCGGCGCCCTTGGGCTTGATCATGGTCGCCGCGTCGTCCGTCGCCGCCGGACCCCGACAACTGGTCGAGCGGTCGGTGAACCACCGACTCGGGGTGACGATCGAGTTGTTGGCATCGGCGGGCGCGGTGGTCGGCGCGATCGTCTCGAGCGCGCTGAGCGACACCTTCCTCACCTACCTGCTCGCCTCCGTCGCCGCCGTTGCATCGATCGCCGGCGCCGGCCGCTCGGGGCTCCGGAACCTTCCCGACCCGGACTGCGAGCGCAGCGACATCGGCGAGCGGGTGGGGACGATCTCCGGTGCGTACGTGCTGAGCGACGACGAGATCGTCCCGTATCGGCCGAGGAACCTGCGGACGGGCCTGGGCTTCATGGCGCTGGCCGGGTTCGTGGCCGGGAGCGCCGGTGCATCGGGTGGGTTCATCAAGACCCCGGCGATGACCGAACTCATGAAGGTCCCGACGCGAGTTGCTGCATCGACGACCACCTTCACGGTCGGGATCACCGCATCGGCCGCCCTGGTCATCTATGCGATCCAGGGTCGCGTCGACGTCGAGACCGGGTCGCTCGTCGTGAGCACCAGCCTCCTCGGGGGCGTCGTCGGCGCCGCCGTACAGTCGAAGCTTCCACCGGCGGTCACCCGCCGCGTGCTCAGCGCGCTGTTGTTCGTGATCGCTGTGCTGTTGGTGGTGCGGGCATGACCGGTGGACGCGACCCGATCCCCGCCGGGACGGTCAGTTCGATCCGCGGCCGCATCCAGGCGCCGGCACTCACGTGGCTGACCCGTCTCGTCGTGGTCGTCGGCATCGTTGGAGCACTGATGCCCGGCGATGCCGGCATCGTCGTGGCGACCGTCGCCGTGAGCGCGGTGGTGGCAGCGCCGCTGGTGCGCGTCCTCTGGTTGGTCTTCCGGTGGAAGCAGGAGGCCGACCGCCGGTTCATCGCCGTGGGGCTGACCCTCCTCGCGGTGATCGGCCTCGGAGCGCTGCTGTCCGCCCTGGGCGTCGGTGGGTAGCCGCTACTCGCCGGCGGCGGCGGTCTTGGCTCGCTTCGCGGCCCGAGCGCGCACCGTCTGGTCGAGGTCGATCTTGCGCAGGCGGACGTGGTTCGGCGTGACCTCGGCGCACTCGTCGTCGGCGATGTGCTCGAGCGCCTGCTCCAACGACAACAGCGTGGCCGGGATGAGCTTCTCGAAGTTGTCGGCGGACGACGCTCGCACGTTCGTCTGCTTCTTCTCCTTGGTGGGGTTGATGTCCATGTCCTCGGTGCGGGCGTTCTCGCCGATGATCATGCCCTCGTAGACGTCGACGCCGGGGCCCACGAACATCTGGCCGCGGTCCTGGAGTGCGAGGAGCGAATAGCTGCGGGTCTCGCCCGACCGGTCGGCCACGAGCGAGCCGTTGCGACGGGCGCGGATCTCGCCGGCCCAGGGCTCCATCTTCTCGAACACGTGATGGATCAGTGCCGTGCCACGCGTCTCGGTGAGGAGTTCCGTGCGGAATCCGATGAGGCCACGGGCGGGGACCAGATAGTCGAGACGGACCCAACCGGTGCCGTGGTTCACGATCTGTTCCATCCGACCCTTGCGGACGGCGAGGAGTTGGGAGACGACGCCGAGGTAGTCCTCGGGGAGGTCGACGGTCACCCGGTCGACGGGCTCGTGGACCTTGCCGTCGATCTCCTGGGTGAGGACCTGGGGCTTGCCCACGGTGAGCTCGAAACCTTCGCGTCGCATCATCTCGACGAGGACGGCCAACTGCAACTCGCCGCGGCCCTGGACCTCCCAGGTGTCGGGACGTTCGGTCGGCAGGACACGGATCGAGACGTTGCCGATCAACTCGGCGTCGAGGCGGGCCTTGACCAGCCGGGCCGTCATCTTCGAGCCGTCCTTGCCGGCCAGCGGCGACGTGTTGATGCCGATCGTCATCGACAGGCTCGGCTCGTCGATGGTGATGACAGGCAGCGGCTGGGGGTTCTCCGTGTCGGCCAGCGTCTCGCCGATGGTGATCTCGTCGATGCCGGCGATGGCGATGATCTCGCCGGGACCGGCCGATTCGGCGGGAACTCGTTCGAGGTTCTCGGTGATGAAGAGGTCGCCGATCTTGACCCGCTCCTGGGTCCCGTCGGCTTTGCACCACATGACGCTCTGACCCTTGCGGATCTCACCGTTGCGGACGCGGCACATCGCGAGGCGGCCGAGGTACGGCGACGAGTCGAGGTTGGTGACGAGCGCCTGCAGCGGCATCTCCTCGTCGTACTCGGGAGCCGGGATGTGCTCGACCAGCAACTCGAGCAACGGCTTGAGGGTGTCGTCTTCGCCGAGGGTTGCACCGTCGGATGGGCGTTCCATGGTCGAGCGACCATCGCGGGCGATGGCGTAGACGATCGGGAAGTCGATCTGGTGCTCGTCGGCGTCGAGGTCGAGGAACAGTTCCTCCACCTCGCTCACGACCTCGTCGATGCGTGAGTCGGCGCGGTCGACCTTGTTGACCACGAGAATCACGGGCAGGCGGGCCTGCAGTGCCTTGCGGAGCACGAAGCGGGTCTGTGGGAGCGGGCCCTCGCTGGCGTCGACCAGCAGGAGGATGCCGTCGACCATGCTCAGCGCTCGCTCGACCTCGCCGCCGAAGTCGGCGTGGCCCGGCGTGTCGACGATGTTGATCTTGACGTCTTCACCGGAGT
>JAPKDO010000119.1 GCA_028822535.1 Acidimicrobiales bacterium | reverse complement strand
CGAGCCCTACGTCGTGGATGCCGTGTCCGAGGTGACCGGTTCCCTGACCGGCGCGCTCGCGACCGAAGCCGAAGGGTTCGTGCGGCAGGAGCGGCAACACCACGGCCAGCACCGGCGATTCAACGACGTCGTCGTCCGACGGTTCCCCGGCCTCCGCCGGATCGAGTCGATGATGGCCGTGACGTTCCGATTCCTGCGCCGTCGTGCATCGCCTCGATTCGCGCTCGCCTTCGCTGCCGGGTTCGAGACGGTCGCGTTCTCCGCCGCTCGATGGACTGCGTCGAGACAACAGTCCTTGTTCGTCGACGCCGACGACACCGCGAAGGCCCTGTTCCTCTGGCACCTCGCCGAGGAGGTCGAGCACAAGAGCGTCGCCCACGACGTGTACGAGGGCACCGGCGGCGGTCGTCTCCGCTATGTCGCGGCGATGGTGTGTTCGATGCTGCTGCTCGCCACGTTCACCATCGCTGGTGTCGTGTCGATGCTCTGGACCACCCGCCGGATCTTCCGCCCGATCGCCCACGTCCGGATGTTGGTCTGGTCGATCAGCTTCCTGCTCGAGCTCCTGCCGAACATGACCATCTCGGCGCTTCCGGGCCACCACCCGGACCACTTCGTCGACCCGGTCTTCCACGACCTCGACCTGCGGGAGCTGGCCTAGCGTCGAGACCATGGATCTCGACGACCTGCTCGCCCTCGGCACACGGATCGGCGACCGCCTGATCGAACGGGGCGAGACGGTGAGCATCGCCGACGGCTCGTCCGGCGGGTTGATCACGACGGCGTTGTTGGCCCGACCCGGGGCATCGGCGTACTACGTCGGGGGCGCCACCATCTACACGGGGCCAGCGGCGAAGGGCCTCATCGCCGGCACCGTGAAGGCGCCGAAGGGGCTGCAGGGCGCGAGCGAGCCGTGGGTGCAGTGGCTGTCGCAGTCGATCTGCGAACGCTTGGGTACGACGTGGGGGATCGGCGAGGGCGGTGCCACCGGGCCCGACGGCAACCCCTACGGCGATCCCGCAGGCCACGGCTGGGTGGGCATCCACGGCCCGACCTGCGCCACTCGCCACGTGCTGACCGGCGATGCGAATCGGCCACAGAACATGGTGGCGTTCGCTACGACCGCACTGGAGTTGTTCGCTGAGGCGCTCGGGAGCTGACGTCGGCGGTGCCGGCGTCATCGCGATGGCGACCGTCCCACACCTGTTTCATGGCGCTGCCGACGCTGCCGACGAGCATGAACGTCGAACCGACGACGAAGACCCACACGCCCAACCCCTTCGTCGACTCGCTCAGGAACAGGAAGCTGCCGACGACGAACAGCGTGTTGCCGGCGATGCCGATCAGGGTGTGCACCCACTCGTATTCGTTCACGAACCGTCGGAGATCCATACGCATCGCGACGTACCCGATGCTCGTCGGCCGTATGCGCGTCGTGGCCGAAGCCTCGGGAGGAGTTCCTGTCAGACCCCCTGCGGAGAATGGGGTGCATGACCGGGCCCGCCTCCTTCGCCAGCGATGCCGATGGCGCGGCACAGGCGCGGGCCTTGCTGGACTCGGCCGCGGCATCGGTGTCGTCGATGGACGCGGGCCAGCGAATGGTGATCGCCAAGCTGGTCGCGATGTGGCCGTCGTCGGCGTGGCTGGCCGCCGGGACCCGCTCGGCCAAGCAGTGGCTTGTGACGTACACCGGATTGTCGTTCCTCGAGGCACGCCGGCTGGAGTCGATCGCCGAGCTGTGTTCCCGAGACGACCGTCTCCTCACCGCGGTCGTGGGTGGTGGCTGGCCGCTGGGTCGGGCCGAGAAGCTGGCTCGGGCGGTGACCGACGAACGGGCGCCGTTCCTGGCGATCTCGGTGCCGTCGTTCCTCGGCATCGGTGGTGACGACGACGCGTTCGACGCTGCGGTTCGATACTGGCGAGAGTTGGTCGACCAGGAGCTGGCGCCGAGGCGCGTGCAGGAGAATTCCGTGACCGTGTCCCGTCGTCTGTTCGGGGGTGGGGAGCTCCATGGGTCGTGGTCCGCAGTGGCGTTCGAGAACGTGTTGACCGGTATGGACGCCTTCACGCAGGACCCCGATCCGGCCGACGCTCCGTACCAGCGAACGTTGTCGGAGCGTCGGGCCGACGGCCTGGACGACATGGCCTCGTTCGCGTTGACGCACGACGTCGACGCTGAGCCGTTGACGGAAGAGGAGCTCGAGGACGAAGCCGGGCGGGCGCTCGACACCTTCGACGGCTCGTACCCGGGCGACACGCTCGACGAAGCGCTCGATCCCGACAACGAAGGGCTCGACGACCTCGAGTTGCTGCGCATCAAGATCCGAAAGGCCCAACGTCATCAACGCCGGCGGGCACACCGTCGGATCCGGACCCGATCCGGTGTAACGGTCAACGTCTTGATCGACCTGAAGACCCTGGCCGGTGCTCGCACCCTCGCCGACCTCGACGACCTGGTCATGATGGGCGAGGGCTGGAACCTGGCGAAGGGGGCGGCCGAGCAACTGCTGTGCGACGCCGCGCTCGTCGCGACCCTGTTCAAGGGCAAGACCGAGGTGCTGGACGCGAACGACGCGGCCGAGCGCTTCTCGAAACGTCAGCGCCGGGCGATCGCGGCCCGGGATCGCCACTGCGTGTTTCCCGGTTGCTCTCGTGTGCCGAAACACTGCGACGTCCACCATCTGGAGGAACGCGCCGACGGCGGTCCGACGACCGTTGCCAACGGTTGTCTCTTGTGCCGATTTCACCATCGACTGTTGCACCAACACGGCTGGAGCCTGCGTCGCGACGCGTCCTCGGGGTCGTGGGTCGCAACCGATCCCCATGGCACGGAGTGGAAGGGCAGACCCACCCACCCCGTGGCCGCGTGACGGCCAGATCGACCCGATCGGCCCCCTGATCGGGTCGTCGACGCGCCGCATCGTCGATCGTCGCACCGGTCGGTGGAGATCTGCGACGACGCCACGTCGGCGAACGGCGCTTCGGGACTACTTCGGACGCTTGGTTTCCGGGCACGACGATCGCGCTGTGGCACTCTCGGTCGGGTGAATCGTTGTCTGGCGGTGTTGGTTCTCGGGTCGCTCGTCTTGGCCGCCTGTTCGGGATCGGGCGACGAGTCCGCAGGGTCGTCGCCGACGACGGGGCCATCGGACGACGATGTTCGGTGCGAGGCGAACAGCGCCATCGACGAGGTGTTCGAGGCGCTCTCTACACCGGCGGTCTTCGATCTGTCCGAGAGCAGGATCGAGGAGGTCTTTGCTCAGCGACGTGCCGCTATCCGGGCGTTGGCAGATGTCGCAGAGTCCGACGCGGAGGCGAGCGCGCTCGACGAACTCGATGACAACTACCGCGTTGTCGAATCCGCATATGTCGAGGCCCTCACGGAACACGGCGACGAGGTCGAAGAGTTCGGCTACCTCTGGGCGTTCGACGTGTTCACGAGCGGCGGTGTGTCCCCAGAGGAGAGTGAGGCGTACTTCGCAGCACGCGACGGGGGATGGCCGCTTCTGAAGGCGGCGTCTCTGTGTTCGAGACCAGAGCTGCTCGACCTTCCCGATGAGGATCTCGACGGGGACGTGGAACCGGGGACCATCGTGTTCGACCGCTTGGACGGCGAGGACACGGGCCTCTGGGCGGTGCCGTCCACGGGCGGTGAGCCGGTCCAGGTCGATGCCCCCGACGGATGGGACGACCTGGACGAACCCACGGTCGCTCGAGACGGCACGACGATCGTGGCCATCGCCCGGCGAGGCGGCGAATCGCCCGCGGTCGGGTTGGCGACCGGTGTGCTTTCTGATGGTTTCACGGTCCGGTACGAGACGTCAGATGCGAGGATCGCCTGCCCCCGGATTACCTCCGACGGCGTGCTCATGGCGACGCAGTTCGGCCACGGCACTCAACCGAACTTGCTGCTGACCATCGACGGCGACGACGTGTCGACGACCGAGACCCCGGCCTCGGATTTCTACTGCGCGGAGCGGACGCCGGACGGTGAGCTGTTGTTGGGGGCTGCGTCCCGAGATCGAAACGAGTATGGCGACTTCGTGCGGGTCGATGAAGGCCGATCGAGTCTGACGGTGTTGTACGGCCCTGAGAACTGCCGCGGCGTCCCCTCCGGCCTCTCCCCCGACGGGCAGTTCGAGTTGCTCGTGCAGACGTGCGACTCCCCCGCTGATTCCGGCCTCGTTCTCATCGATCTAGCTACGGGTGATGGAGAACGGATCGTGGGGTGGCCATCGGCTGTGGCGCAGTGGTCGCCGAGCGGCGATTGGATAACGCTCGGGATTGCGTCCACTGATCGACCACTGTCGGAGGCGACGTCGGTGTGGGTCGTTCGGCGTGACGGCACCGGGCTCCGTCAGATCGTCGACGGCCCTTCATCGTGGCCGACATGGGTGTCTGACGAACTCCCCACGCCAACGGGCTGAGCTGACAACAAAGTCCGGCACCGCGACGTTCGGACACCCGCGCGGACATTGCCGGGTAGATCGCGCCACGTCCACGCCGATCTGGAAATCGCGGGAGGCAGGTCGGGCCGAAAGTCGCTCCAATATGGCGCATCGAGATCACCATCGAGGGACGGGCGTCCGGGGCGGGCTCCGATTGGCACTGACCAACCCTGGGCGGACGACGGCGGGCGGCAGCGGCGCATCGGGTGTCGATTCGAAGAGACTCCGTTCGTCCTCTGGATGACGACGACACGAGAGGACCGACCATGACCGACTTCACCGGGTTCACCGACCGGACGATTCCGCTGCTCGCCGTTCGAGGAAGACCACCCGAGGGCCGAGCTCCTGAAGCACAAGTCGGCGCAGCTCCGCTACGTCGAGCCGGTCCCCGCATCGGTCACCAAGGCGACGTTTGTTGGCTGGTGTGGCAAGCGTCTGGCCCGACTCGAGCCGTTCCACCGCACCTTCGTCGACGAGATCGCCTGAACGTTCAGGTCCGGGCGGCGATCCACGCGGCGATCAGGTCCGCCACCTCGTCCCGCCCACCCGTCTCGAAGTAGTGCTCGCCGGGGAGGAACTCGAGGGTCTTGTCATCAACGGCCAACGCGTCGTGGATGGCGTGGGCGTCGGATGGGAACACGCCCTTGTCCGCCGTCGACTGCACGACGAGCGCGGGCACGTCGATCCGGCCGAGGTGCGGCGCTCCGACGCACTGCGACTCGCGGAGGCTCCACATCGACAGCCACGACCGGAGTGTGCAGGTCGAGGCGATCCCGAACGGGGTGCGGTTGGCGCGGGCAGCGTCGCCGCCGTAGCAACCGGCTTCGCGGTCCGACGGATCGATCGTGACGTCGACGAAGCGCGGGTCGGCCCACGTCCGGTGCACGTTGAACACCCGGTCCCAGGTACCGGCGGCGGACAACCGGGACAGTTCGTCGATCGCCCATTCGGTGATGCGATGGTTCCGCGCCTCCTGTGCTGCCCGGTACCGCTCGACATAGTCGAGGTCGAGGGGGAGCGTCCGGCCTTCGGCGAACAGGTCGAGTTCCGGGTCGACCGACAACGGGTCGGCCTCGTCGACGACCGCTGCGTCGATCCACGAGGTCAACACGTCGGGCCGTCCGGGATGAGCGTTGAGCGAGACGTAGAGATCGGCGGCGGGGAGGTCGAGCGCAGCGTCGGGCAACCGGAGGTCGCGCGCCGCGCTGATGTTCGGGTCGGTCGCCTGCGACTGGTAGGCGCCCATCAACGATCCGCCCCCGGAGTTGCCGATGAGCACCACCGTGTCGACGCCCGCTTCCTCTCGGAGCCAGCGCACGCCCTCACCGATGTCGACGAGCGCCTGTTCGAGCAGGAAGAAGGCGTCCGCACCGCGGTAGCGGGTGTTCCAGCCGAGGAACCCGATGCCCCGCTCCGCCAGGTACGACGCCAGGTAGTGCTCGCCGAAGTCGATGCTGTAGTGGGTGGCGATGCACGCCACGGTCGGCGTCGTTCTCTCGGCTCGGTGGTAGATGCCCTGGCACGGGTTGCTGCCGTGGCCGGCGACCGACGACGTGGCCGAGGTCGACGAGACCCACTGGCGTGCGATGCTGCTCATGGCGCCAGTCTGACCGGACGAGGGATCGGGTACGCACACCCCATGAGCATGAGCCGCCACGTGATCGCCGTCCTCGCCGCTGCCACCATCACGCTCGTCGCGTGCGGTGACGACGCCGAGAGCGGTGCCACGCGCGACACGACGGAGACCACGGTGGAGGCAGCAGAGGAGCAACAGTTCCCCGATGTGGTCGACGTGGAGGTCACCGCCGAGGGCGACGGCGACTTCACGGTCGCCGTGACGCTGTCGTCGCCCTACGACTCACCCGATCGTTACGCCGACGCCTGGCGGGTCCTCGACGAGGACGGCAACGAACTCGGCGTGCGCGAGCTCACGCACGACCACGCGAGCGAGCAGCCCTTCACCCGTCAGACGACGGTGGCCATCCCCGATGACGTCGAGCGCATCACGGTCGAGGGGCGCGACCAGGTCAGTGGCTACGGCGGCGAGACCGCCACGGTCGATGTCCCCCGCTGACGGAGGGACGACCGCAGGTCAGGTCGCGACGGGCCCAACCCAGACCTGTTGCGCGTTGACGAACTCGTGGATGCCGTGGGGGCCGAGTTCGCGTCCGTAGCCCGAGCGCTTGATGCCGCCGCTGGGCAGCCGGGGGTCGGTCTTGACGATGCCGTTGACGACGACCTGGCCGGCCTCGATGTCGCGGGCCATGGCCTCGCCCCGGTCCGAGGTCGTCCACACGCTGGCGGCGAGCCCGTAGGGCGTGTCGTTGGCGATCGCCAGCGCCTCCTCGGCTGACTCGGCCTTCACCACGACGGCGACGGGTCCGAACGTCTCCTCGGCGCACACCGTCATGTCGTTGGTGACGTCGGTGAGGAGCGTGACGGGATAGAAGAAGCCGTCGCCGTCAGGGATCTCGCCGCCCATTCGCAGGGTGGCTCCCGCGTCGACGGTGGCCTGGACCTGTTGGTGCAGGGCCTGACGCAGGTCGTCGCGCGCGAGCGGACCGACGTCGGTGAGTTCGTCTCGGGGGTCGCCGACCACGAGCTCGGACAACGAAGCCTGGAAGCGTTCGACGAAGTCGTCGTAGACGGGTGCCTCGACGATGATCCGCTTGGCGGCGATGCAGGACTGGCCGGCGTTGATGATGCGCGACGTCGTGATCGGCCCGATCGCGGCATCGAGGTCCGCGTCGGCCAACACGATGCACGGATCGGAGCCGCCGAGCTCGAGGACGGCCGGCTTGATCTCGGAAGCTGCGACGGACGCGACGATCGATCCGGCTCGTTCCGAACCGGTGAACGACACGGCGCGGATGCGGGGGTCGCGGATGGCGGCCTCGACGCCCGGGGTCTCGACCAGCAGCGCCTGCATGATCCCTGGGGGAGCGCCGACCGACTCGTCGAAGAGCCCGGCGATCGCCTGCGCGCACTTGGGGACGTGCGGGTCGTGCTTGAGGACGCAGGTGTTCCCGGCCATCAGCGCCGGGGCGCAGAAGCGGAACGCCAGCCAGAACGGTGCGTTCCACGGGAGGATGCCGAGGATCGCACCGAGGGGCAGGTGCTGCACGTAGCTGTGGGTTGCGTCCGAACCGAGCTCGAGCGGAGCGAGGTACTCCTCGGCGTGTTCGGCGTAGTGCTCGGCCGCCCACGCCGCCTTGTTGACCTCGCCGATGGCCTCCTTCTTGGGCTTGCCCATCTCCTCGGTCATGAGCGGGGCGAGCGTGTCGATCTCGTCGCGCATCCGCTGCGCGACGGCGAGCAACACGTCGGCCCGCTCGGTGAACGACCGTCGTCGCCACCCGTCGAACGCGTCGGCGGCCGTGCCGATCACAGCGGCGGTCCCGGCGGCGTCGAGACTCTCGATCTCTTCGACGACCTTGCCGGTGGTCGGGTCGGTGACGGTGAGCACTAGGAGATCTCCTCGTTCGGAACGGCGGAAAGGGATGCCATCTCGCAGACGGTGAAGTCCTCGGGAAAGTCGAACAACGACGCGCAGCCGTCGTCGGTGACGCGGATGGTGTCGGAGATGCCGACGGTCTTGTCGCCGTCGACGCCCCACATCCACGGGATGACGTGGAAGGTCATGCCTTCCTCGAGCACGGTGAAGTCGCCGGGGTTGAGGCTGAGGATGTAGCCCTCGTCCCAGCTCGGTGGGAAGGCGATGCCGATCGAATAGCCCGAGCGGGTGACGAGGCGGGCGCCCACCTCGTTGTCGCTGATGATGTTGCGCACGAGGCTGTCGGCGTCGGAGACGGTCATGCCTGGTCGCATCATCGACCGCAGCTCGGACAGGGCGTACTTCATGCGGAACTCGGCTTTGGCCATCGACTCGGACTTCTCGCCGACGACGGCCGTGCGCATCATGGCGGTGTGGTAGCGGCGGACGCAGCCGCCGACCTCGAGGAACACGTGCTCGCCGGGCTGGACCTCCCGACCCTCCCAGGTGGCGTGGCCGATCATCGATCGTGGGCCAGACGTCACATAGGGCATGACCGCCGGCGCTTCGCCGCCGGCCCGGAACATGGCGGCGGCGATCTCCGCGGCGATCTCGTTCTCGGTGACGCCCACGCCGACCGCGTCGAGACCGGCTTGCATTCCGGCCTCGGTCGCACGGGCGGCCTTCTCCATGAGTTGGATCTCGACCGGCGACTTCCTGGCGCGGCCGGCCTCGACGATGCCGAAGCAGTCCATCAACACGCCGTGCTCGAAGCTCGTGTGCACGCGGTCCTGTTGGTACGCGGGGAAGAAGTAGCTGTTGCGCTCGTAGCCGACGTGCTTGTTGTCGAGCCCGAACTCCTTGAGGCTCGTGATCAGCTGCTGGATGGCATCGCCGGTGTCGGGGTACGGGCGGGACCGCTCGAGCCAGGTTCGCTCGATGACGTTCGAGTCCTCCATGGCTCGGGTGATCATGAACGGCTCGTCGTCGAGCGGGACGACCAACGCCTGGAAGAACGAGTAGCCCGTGGTCTGGTAGTCGGTGAGATACATGAGGTTCTCGGGGTCGGTGATCACCACCGCGTCGAGCAACCGAGCCTCCATCCGCTCACGCAGTTCGCGGAGCCGGCGCTCGTACTCGTCGGCCGGGAACGTCATGTCGTCGCGCTGCCTCATGATGCGCCGCCGACCGTCGAAGCCGCCGTGGCGATCGCCTTCTCGAGCAGATCGAGTCCTTCGGCGAGGTCGTCGTCGGGGATCGTGAGGGGTGGGATCAGTTTGATGACCCTGCCGCCGGTGCCGCACGGCCCGATCAGGAGCCCACTCTGGAACGCCGCGTCCTGGGCGGCCTTGGCGAGGGCGCCGTCGACGACGTCGAGTCCCTGCATCATCCCTCTGCCGCGGACCTCCCAGCCCTTGCCGTGCTGGTCGCTGATCGCCTGCAGCCGCTTCCGCATGATGTCGCCCTTGCGCTTGACGTCCGACATGAGCGAGTCGTCGGTGAAGTAGGTGAGCGCCTCGGTGCCGGCGACGAACGACAGGCCCTGGCCACGAAACGTCCCCGTGTGGGCGCCGGGCGACCAGTGCGCATCGACCTCGGGCTTGTTGAGGTTCATGGCGATCGGCGTGCCGAAGCCACCCAGACCCTTGGCGAGGGTGACGATGTCGGGGTCGAGGCCCATGCCGTCGAAGCTGAAGTACGACCCGGTGCGGCCGCAGCCCGCCTGGATGTCGTCGATGATGAACAGCGCGCCGACGTCGTGGGCGAGCTTCTGTACGGCGTGCATCCATTCCTCGGAAGCGACGTGTACGCCGCCCTCCGCCTGGATGCACTCGACGAGGAACGCTGCGGGTGGCAAGAGCCCGCTCGACATGTCGTCGAGCGCCGCCCGGTACGCGTCGATGGCCTCGATGCCCCCGCCCGGCGCCGACACGTTCGGCAACCGCACGACGTGTTCGAGTGGCACGCCGGCCCACTTGCGGAAGGCGTCGTTCGCGGTCAGGGCGAGCGACCCGAGGGTCATGCCGTGGAAGCCGTGGCTGAAGCCGACGATCTGCTGGCGGCCCGTCGCCAGACGGGCGAGCTTGAGCGCTGCTTCGACGGCGTTGGTCCCGGTCGGCCCCATGAACTGCATCTTGTGGTCCATGTCGCGTGGCTCGAGAATCACCTCGGCGAACCGTTCGACGAACGCTCGCTTGGTGGTCGTGTAGGTGTCGAGGCTGTGGGCCACGCCGTCCGCTTCGAGGAACGAGATCATCGCCCGCTTCATGCGTTCGTCGTTGTGCCCGAAGTTGAGGACACCGGCGCCGGCGAAGAAGTCGATGTAGGACGTGCCGGCCTCGTCGACCATGCGGGCGTTGGAAGCCGATTCGAACACGGTCGGGTAGGCGCGGCAGTAGCCGCGGATCTCCGACTCGTGGGTCTCGAACGGGGTCATGTCCATGCGTGGCTCCTCAGGATTCGGGTGGCGGGGGCATCCCCGCCAGATGGGTGAGTACCCCGGCGACGGGGTCGATCAGACGGTCGTTGAAGTCGTAGCGAGGACTGTGGCACGGCTCATGGTGGCCGTCGCCGTCGTCGGCGCCCACCAGCGCGAACGCTCCGGGCACCTCGTCGAGGTAGTAGCTGAAATCCTCCGATGCCATGACCGGGACGAGCGAATCGGCGCTGTGCCACCGGGCCCCGAGTCGCCCGGCGAGCACCGCTCGGAGTTCGGCTGCCGGACCGGGATGGTTCACGGTCGCGCCGTAGCGCGACGTGGGGGTGACGACGGCTTCGACACCGTGCGCCGTGGCGGTCGCACCGGCGATCTCGGTGATGGCCCGGAAGACCTCGTCGCGCTGCGCCGTGTCACTCACCCGGATGCTGCCGGCGAGGCTCGCCGTGTCCGGCGTGGTCGTCGGGCTCACGCTCGGTGCGTCGATCGACGTGACCGCCACCACGGCGGCGCGTTGGGGCGCGACACGCCGGGCGACGAGTTGTTGGAGTGCGACAGTGATTGCCGCTGCCGCCAGCACCGGGTCGCGTGTCTCTTCAGGCTGGCTGGCGTGGCCTCCCGAGCCGAGGACGTCGATCACGAACGTGCCGTTGGCCGACATGACGGGCCCATCGGGGCACACCGCCTGACCGAACGGGATCGCCGGCCAGTTGTGCCACCCGAAGATGACGTCGACGCCGTCGAGCGCGCCGCCGGCGATCATCTCCCGGGCACCGTGTCCGCCCTCCTCGGCCGGCTGGAACAGCAGCGAGACCGGACCCGGGAGTTCGCGCTCGTGCGAGCGCAACCAACGGGCGGCGGCGAGCAGCGTGGCCGTGTGGCCGTCGTGGCCGCAGGCGTGCATGACGCCGTCGTTCTCGGAGATGTAGTCCACGCCGCTGGCTTCGGTGACCGGCATGGCGTCGATGTCGGCCCGTAGTGCGACGTGACGGCCGGGGGCGTTCGGGGCGAGGGTGGCGACGGTCCCGGTCCCGGCGCACGTGCGCCACGCGATGTCGGCGACATCGAGTCGCCGACGGATCTCGTCCGCTGTCCGGTGCTCGGACCAGGTCAGTTCGGGTTGGCGATGGAG
>JAPKDO010000463.1 GCA_028822535.1 Acidimicrobiales bacterium | reverse complement strand
GGCGCATCATCGTCCGGCCGGGTTCTGAAAGCCGGGCGACCGTGTTCCCACTGTGTTCCCAAGCCGTGCCCACGGGGTAGACTTACCCTTGTTGACCTGCGGTTTCGCGTGACAGTCACGTGCCTGCAAATCCCTGTACGCGGGTTCGATTCCCGCCGCCGCCTCCAATTCTGATCCAGGCGAGTGCGAGACCTTTCGTGGCTCCTCGGTTGCGCTGGTGTGACCGCAGCGCCACAGATCGCCGGACGCGTCGAGGCCCGGCCGAATCGGCCGGGCCTCTGTGCGTTTCACGGTCGGCCCTTGTCGGGCCGTGGGCCGGTCAGGCGCTCATTCGCGCCATGCGACGGATGCCCAGGGCGCCGGCCGCTGCGACGGCGGCGATGAGGATCATCAATGCGTCGTTGCTGCCGGTGGTCGGGAGTTCGGGCGTTTCCGGGGCGGCGGGCGCCGCGGGGGTGGCGGTGTTCGAGAGCACCTCGGTGAACGTCGAGCTCTGACCGAGGGAGGCGACCCGCAGCGACAAGCCGTCGCTCAGCGCACTGACCGGCGAGTCCTGGCTGTCGCCGAGCAGTCCGGTGACCGGGGCGAGCGGCAGGTCGTCGAGGATGCCCAGCGCACCGCCGACCGAGTCGACCGGCAGCGGGAGGTTGCCGAGAACCGAGCCCAGCACGTCGTCGCTGAGGCCGGCGATGTCGAGGCGGAGGCCCGTGAATGCCGCCTCGGACACGATGGCGTCGTCGTTCTCGCTGACATCGCTCGACTGCTCGAGGATCCCGATGTCGAAGAGATCGAGGCCGCCGAGCAGCGGGTCGATCTGGGTGAGGAGCCCGTCGATCGTGGTCGTCAGCTGCTCGATGGCGGACTGCACGTCGACCTCGGGGAGTTCGATACCGAGGACGGAGATGCCGCCGAGCGTCGCCGTGACCTCGGCCAGCGAGGTGTCGAGCGAGTCGGTCGCCTTGGTGACGATGCCGACGTCGAGCGCCTGGAGCTCGAGGAGTGCCGTGCCGTCGAGAAGTCCGAGCACGGTGTCGAGGACCGGCGTCAGGACGTCGAGCACGTCGGTGTCGACGGGAAGTCCGGCGAGCGCGTCGCAGACGTCGCTGAGGAGCGGGAGATCGACGCACAGCTCGCCGCCGACCACGTCGGTCAGGCTGTCCACGACCCCCGTGAGCCCGTCGAGGGTCAGGTTGTCGGTGTCGAGGATGCTGGTCAGGTCGATCGGGAGGTCCAACGCATCGAGCAGCGGAGCGAGGACGTCGAGCAGGCCGAGCGAGCCGACGAGGCCGAGCAGGGTGTCGACATCGAGCGCCTCGAGCGGGATGCCGAGGCCGGCGAGCAGGTCGCCCAGGTCGAGCACGGCCAGGTTGTCGATCACCAGGCGGCGGCTGCCATTGGCTTCCTCGGTCAGCGAGTTGGCGCCGATGCCGAGCTGGGTGTTCGCAAGGTTGGCGAGCCCGCCCAGGACGTCAAGGTCGGCCACGCCGGCGGTGATGCCGGCGACCGCGCCGTCGGCGTCGAGGAGTGCAGACAGGGCTGCGGGGAGGAGCGCGCCACCGAGGACGGGGTTCGCCACCGGGATGTCACCGCTGGAGGCGGTCTGTTCGTCGCCGGTGCTCTTCACGTCGAGGAGTCCGACCTGCTCGTCGACACCGAGTGCCGGAGCGACGACGGACAGCGCATGGATCGCTGCGGCTGCAGCGGCATCGGACACGTCGGCGTCGGTGTTCGCGCCGGCGAAGTCCTGGAGCAGATCGAGTTCCAACAGGTCACCCACGTCGAGATCGACGACGGAGAGCACCCCCGTGGTGGATCCGACGCCCGGTGTCGCAGCGGAGGCCGGTGCGACCGTGGCGGTGAAGACGGCGCCCACGACGAGCGCGGGCAGGAAACGAGACAAGCGCATTCTGGAGTTCTCCCCAACGTGGTGATGTATGTCACGACGATGTCCCGTTTCGGGAACATTGGGAATCGCCCGTACGGGTCATCTTCGATGGCCCGATCGGGCTGGTCATCCTCCGCTGAGTGTCCTCGTCACCGCCACCCAGGTCCGGGTGAAGGGGTGCGGTCCGCCGGACCACGCCGGATCGGCCGACAGGGTCCGCGTCTGCCACACGATGTCGTGGGTGGTGTCGCCGTTGAAGTCGCCGGTGATGGGTTGGTAGTTGC
>JAPKDO010000118.1 GCA_028822535.1 Acidimicrobiales bacterium | reverse complement strand
CACTAGAGCTCAACGGTTCCGGCGGATCCAACCGCTGGTCAGGTCCACGACGAACGTGATGGCCACCAGCGCCAGCAGGATCCCGCTGACCTTCCCCCAGGCGAAGGCGGAGAGTTCGTCGTCGAGCGCTCGGCCCAGGCCGCCGGCCCCGACGACGCCGACCACGACCGTCTCGCGTATGGCGACCTCCCATCGGTAGAGGCCGAGCGCCGTGAACCGCCCCCACACCTCGGGCAGCGTGGCGTACGCGACCGCCTGGGTACGGCGCGCGCCCTGGGAGACGAGGGCGTCGCGGGCGGCGACGTCGGCGTTCTCGATGACCTCGGCGAACAGTCGACCGAGGACGCCGAGGTTGTAGACCCCGAGGGCGAGTGCGCCGGCCCACACGCCGGGGCGGATCACGAACAGGACGACGATGGCCCCCACCGGTGGCGGGATCGCCCGGGTGACGAGCAGCACGGCCCGAGTCGTCGCCCGTACGACGACGCCGGCCGGACCGCCCGTACCCGGACCGCGGGGTCCGACGGCCCCGCTGGCGAGGAGGGAGAGCACGACGCCGGCGACGAATGCGAGCACGAGTGCGAGGACGGCGAGCGCAACGGTGTCGACGGCCTGGTCGATCACCGTCCTCCAGCCGTCGCGCAGAGAGGGTGGCCACAACGACGACAACACGTAGGTGGCCTCGGACCGTGTCCGGCTGCTCCAGAGCGTCGACACGTCGAGGTCGACGCGCCACCACGCGAGCGGAATCGCTACGGCCACACCGAGCGAGGTCCAGGTGCCGACACCACGGTGCGCGCCGCGCCGCGTCGAGAGGTTGTCCGGAGCGACGACGCCGGCGGACCGTCGCCGCACCCAACCGGACCACCCGTCGGCGAGCCCCGACAGCGCGATCAGGGCATACAGGAGCGTCCACACCTCCTCGTGGCGGAGCGATGTGAACGAGAGTTGCAGTTGGAAGCCGAGGCCGCCGGCGCCGACGATGCCGAGGATCGCCGCCGAACGGATGGCGCACTCGAAACGGTAGAACGCGTAGGACGCCAGGTCGTCCCGGGCATCGGGACCGAGCGAGTAGGCGAGCGACGAGACCCGCGGCGCCCCGGCGGCTCGCAGCGCCCGGTAGGCATCGGCGCTGCGCTCGTCGACCACGTCGGCGAACACGACGGCGGTGATCGCTCCGAACGGGATGCCGATCGCCAAGACGGCGACCATCGGGTCGAGCCCCAACACGTTGAGGAGCAGCAGTCCCCACACGACCTCGTGGATCGAACGGGGGAGGACCCCGGCGGTGCGGGCGATCCGCCAGCCGATCCCGGTCGAGCGGTCGGCCGTCGACTCCCACCATCGACGGGTGAGGAGCGCACCGCCGATCAGCCCGATCGTGACCGCGAGCGCCGTGCCCAGGATGGCGTAGGAGAGCGTGACCAACGATTCGCGCCAGGTCAACGCGAGGAAGTCTCCGGACAGTTCGGGGGATGCCGCCGCCGCGAAGAAGTCCCAGAAGCGGTCGAGGCCGCCGGCGTTCCAGGAGCCAGACGGATCGCCGGCTCGCACCACGGCGGCACCGACGACCAGCGCCACCACGATCCGGACCCGTCGAGCCTGCGCCGAGCCGGTCGGTTTCGAGGTCGGCGGCGCCTGGATGGAGGTCACCGGCGGTACACCGAGTCGACCATCTCCTCGGTGACGTCGCTCGTCGCGTCGTCGAAGACGATCCGGCCTGACCGGAGACCGACGAGACGGTCGCACGAGGCCCGAGCGAGCGACGGATCGTGGAGGCTGACGACCAACGCCCGATCGTCGGACGCGACGACATCGGCGAGCAACCGGACCACGAGCCGTCCGAGTTCCGGGTCGAGGCTCGCTGCCGGCTCGTCGGCCAATACGAGGTCGGGGTCCTGTACGAGCAGTCGGGCGACCGCCACGCGCTGGCGCTCACCACCGGAGAGCGTGTGGGTCGGTTGGTCGATCTTGTCGTCGATGTCGACCTGCTGCAGCGCGTCGACCACGCGTGCACGATCGACAGGGGAGACCAACGAACGCAACGCCTGCCACGTCGACCACTCGGCGAGCCGCCCCGCGTTCACGTTGTGGACGACTCGGACCGGGTCGGTGAGCGCCAAGTGCTGGTGGACGGTCCCGATGCGCCCGCGCAACGCCCGAGCAGCGCGTCCTCGGAGGTGATCGACCGGCGTGCCGAGAACGGTCACCGTGCCTTCCGACGGCGGGATCCGCGCGCCGAGCACCCCCAGCAGCGTCGATTTCCCGGCACCGCTGGGCCCGAGGAGCCCGACCCGCTCACCGGCACCGACGCAGAGGTCGATGCCGGCGAGCGCGACGGTGTCGCCGAAGCGGACCGTCACCCCGGACAGCTGTGCGAGCGTCACCGCCTCAGCCTTCGATGCGCCCGATCTCCCGGCCGACCGTCTCGATGTCGGCGTAGTTGGCATCGTCGGTCTCGATGAACGACTCGGCGCCGAACTGGTCGAGGATGGCAGCGTCGTCCGGGTCGTCGGCGTCCAGGGCGAGCATCGCCTCGGTGATCCGTTCGACGATGTCGTCACCGAATCGGTCGGCGAGGTCGGGGCGGACGACCCAGTGGTAGTCGAAGTACGTGGGCGTTCGGAAGACCTCGACGACCTTGGTCTCGTCGACCGTGCCCTCCTCGGTGCGTGAGTCCCAGACCTGGCTGTTGAGCGCACCGGCGTCGTACGACCCGGCCTCGACGAGGCCGATCGTCGCGTCGTGGGATCCGGAGAATCCGGCCTCGCCGTCGAAGTCGTCGAGCGTCACGCCGGCTTCGGCGAGAAACGACTGCGGCATGAGGCGTCCGGACGTGGACGAATCGGAGCCGAAGGTGAACGAGTGCCCGGCGAGCACGGAGAGGCCTGCGACGTCGTCGATCGAATCGATGCCGGCGCCGGTGTTGGCGACGAACACGCTCGTGAACTCGGCGTCGATGTCGCGCTGGACGATGGCCGAGGCGCCGTCGACCTGCAGGCGGGCCTGGACTCCGGTGAGCCCACCGAACCAGACCAGGTCGAGGTCACCGACGCGGAAGGCGCTGACGGATGCGTCGTAGTCGGCGACGGCTTCGTAGACCACGTCGATGCCGAGTTCGGCGGAGAGGTGGTCGGCCACGAGGCCGAACTGGCGCTGCAGACGGTCCGGATCCTGGTCGGGGATGCCGCCGATGACCAGCGTGCCGCCACTCGGGGCGTCGTCGCCGGCGTCATCTGCGGCCGGATCCTGGGTCGCGCCGTCGGTCGGCGCATCATCGTCGTCCCCGCACGCGGCGAGGACGAGGGTCGCTGCGAGCAGGCTCAGCAGCAGGAGCTTCAGGGGGTGGGAGTCGCGGCGACCGCCGCGGGTGGTGCTCGTCATTGGTGTCTCCTCGGGATGCGTCGTTGGTTCATGGCCGGGGACCCTAGGTGGCAACGAGGTTGTGTCCGGACCGTCGCTGCTCCACCATTCGGGGGATGGCGATCGCCCCCCACGATCCGCCGGCCGCCGCCCCGGGCCTCGCTCGCGTCGTGTGGACCGCGTGGCCCCTCCTGTTCTCGGTGCTCCTCCTGATGGTCGGATCGGGGTTGCAGGGTTCGCTGCTGGGCGTCCGGGCCGAGCAGGCGGCGTTCGATTCGACGGTCACCGGCTTCGTCCTCGGCGTCTACTACGTCGGCTACGTGCTCGGATCGAGTTGGACCCCCGGGCTGATCCGCAGCGTCGGACACATTCGGGTGTTCGCCGCATTGACGTCGACGGCCTCCGCGACCGTGATCGTCCACGGCGTGTGGGTGTCGCCCGTGCCGTGGCTGACACTCCGACTCGTCACCGGGATCTGCGTGGCGGGCCTGTTCGTGGTGAGCGAGTCCTGGCTCAACGACGCCGCCACGCCGACCACGCGGGCGACGCTCCTCGGCGTCTACAACACCGTCGTCACGGTCGGACTGGCCGCCGGCACGTTCCTCATCAACGCCGGGAACACGGCTGGTGTCGTCCTCTTCGTCGTCGGCTCGGTGCTGCTGTCGATGGCGGCGGTCCCGATCGCGCTCGCGCCCCACGACGGACCAGCGCCCGAGGCCTCGGTACGGATGTCGTGGGCGGAGGTGTATCGCGCCGCACCGCTCGGTCTGGGCGGCGCCATCGCATCGGGCCTCACGACCGGCACTGCCGTCGGCTTCGGCGCCGTCTATGCCAGCCGGGCGGGGTTCGGCGTCAGCGGCGCTTCGCAGTTCGTCGTCTCGGTGCTGTCGGGTGCCATCGTCGGGCAGATCCCGCTCGGCAACTGGTCGGATCGCACCGATCGCCGGCTCGTCATGGGCGTGGCCGCGGTGCTCGTGATCGCCGGGTCGGTCGTGGGAACGGCGGCGACGACCATGGACAGTTTCCCGGCGGTGCTCGTCGCCGGCGTCCTCGTGGGGGCAGGAGGGTTCTCGCTCTATGGCCTCTCGCTGGCCCACCTCGCCGACTACGTCGAGCCGGAGACGATGATCGCCGGAGGTGCCCGGATCCTGACGGCCAACGGGTTCGGCGCGGCCGCCGGGCCGATCCTCGCGTCGGTGGTGATGGCGATCGTCGGACCCGAGGGGTTCTTCGAGCTGTTGGCTCTGGCGCTGGCAGCATTCGGGTTCTTCGTGGTGCTCCGGATGGTGAAGCGCCAGCCGGTGGACGACGACCACCGGTCGAGCTTCACAGCGGTTCCGGCAGGTGCGACCAGCGCCGTTCTCGACGGCATCGTGTCGGAGACCGTCGGCGTCGAGTCGGCCGAGCTGCGCCGCCGCATCCGGTTCGCCCGTCTGACGCGTCCAGGCAAGCGAAAGCGATGAGCGGCGACGACGCGATCCGGCGGGACGCGATGCGTTCCGGGGTCGCTGCGGCAGCGCCCATGCTGATCGGCATCGTGCCCTTCGGGCTGGTGGCCGGGGCCGCGCCCGTCGCCGCCGGATTCGGTGTCGACGAGGCGATGGGCCTGTCGCTCTTCGTCTTCGCCGGCGCCAGTCAGTTGGCGATCGTCGACGTGCTCGCCGACGGCGGTACGGCGCTGATCGCCGTGGTGACGGCGCTGACCATCAACCTCCGCATGTTGTTGTACTCCGCCTCGTTGGCGACGGTGCTCGCCCACGAGCCGCGTCGGAAGCGACTGGCCGTCGCCTACTTCCTGGTCGACCAGGCCTACGCGCTGTCGATCGTCCGTTGGACGGGGGACGACGATCCCCGCGCCCGCCTGCCCTTCTACTTCTCGGTCGGGGGCCTGCTCGGATCGTCTTGGATCGCCTCGACCGCGGTCGGCGCGCTCCTCGGGAGCAGCGTGCCCGACGACGTCCCCCTCGAGTTCGCCATCCCCCTGGTGTTCCTGGTGCTCCTCGTGCCGGTGCTCGATCGTCATCCGGCAGTCGTCGCCGCGAGCGTGGGCGGGGTCGGTGCGGTGGCGGCGTCCGAGTTCGGTGCCGACCGACTCTCGGTCCTCATCGGCGGCGTGCTCGGCATCGTGGCCGGCACGGTCGCCGAGACGGTCCGTCCGGTCCCATCACCGTCGCCCGGCACCGGGGGCGACACGTGAGCGACCTCTGGATCACGATCCTCGTCGCCGGCGTCGGCACGTACCTGTTGCGCGCGAGCTTCCTCGCGTTCGCCGATCGACTCGTCGACCTGCCACCGCTCGTCGAACGCGTACTCCGCCAGATCCCGCCGGCGGTGCTCGCAGCACTGGTCGTGCCCCAGTTGGTGCGCCCGGAGGGATCGCTCGATCTCTGGCAGCCCGAGTTGTTGGCGGGGATGCTCGCCGCGATCGTGTCGTGGAAGACCCGCAACATCGCAGCGACGCTCGTGACGGGGATGGCCGTGCTGGTCGTCGTCGAGCGCCTGGTCTGAGCACCTGATCTGACAACCGGTGATCGGCTGGACGCGAGCGGCGCTCGCTCTTCGCGAGGCAGGATGCCCGGGTGACCGCGACCGAGACACCCGCCACCGACGCCCCTGCGATCGACATGCTCGACCCGACCTTCTGGCGGGATCGACAGCACGCGGCATGGACGTGGTGCCGGGCCAACGACCCCGTGTACCGAGACGACTCGAGCGGGTTCTGGGCGCTGACCCGACACGAGGACGTGCTGTATGCGGAGCGGCACGCGGAGCTCTTCTCGTCGCACCGCGCCTATCGGGTGAACGAGACGCCGACCGAGTCGAACATGATCGCCCACGACGACCCTCGTCACCTGCAACAGCGGAGGCTGGTCAACCGAGGGTTCACGCCCAAGGCCGTACGCGAGCAGTCGGCTGGGTTCGAGCAGATGATCGACGGGTTGGTCGACGCCGTCACCGCCGATGGCGAGTGTGAGGTGGTCGACGCGATCGCCGGGCAGCTCCCCGCCCGCTTCACCTGCAACCTGCTCGGCCTTCCCGAGGAGCAGTGGCGAGAGGTCAAGAGTTGGTCCGAACGACTGATGCGGATCGACTCGGTGCTGTTCGACCAGGAGGCGATGAGTGGGCTGATGGAGGTGACGATGGAGCTCGGGCAGATGGTCATGGCGTCGGTCCCCGAGGCACGCGGCTGCCCCGTCGGCCCCGGGCTGATCTCGCAGTGGGCGCACGCCGAGATCGACGGCGAGCCCCTCGACATCGAGACCATCTTCAACGAAGTCGGCCTCTTCGTGGCCGGCGGGGCGGAGACCACCCGGACGGCGATCGCCCATGGGCTCCGCACGTTCTGCGATCACCCCGACCAGTGGGAGGCGCTGCACGAGGACCCAGCGCTCGTCCCCGCCGCAGTCGACGAGGTGATCCGATGGGTCACGCCGCTCAACAACATGTTCCGCAAGACCACCGCCGACGTCGAGATCCGGGGTACGACCGTCCCGGCGGGCGAGCGGATCGCACTCGTGTATCCGTCCGCCAACCGCGACGAGACGGTGTTCGAGGACCCGTTCAGGTTCGACATCCGTCGTCACCCCAACCCGCACATCTCCTTCGGCTACGGCACGCACTTCTGCATCGGCGCCAACTTCGCCCGACGCGAGCTCGAGATCCTCTTCGGCAAGCTCACCCGCGAATGGACCGACCTGCACGTCGTCGACGAGATCGACGTCGAGGCCAACATCTTCGCTCGGGCGGTCCGATCGTTCGGGATCGGCTTCACGCCCCGCTAGCGTCGAAGCGATGCATCCGGTCACCGCCTCCGACCCTCAGGTGTCGCCCACCCCGACGATCACGCCCGACACGACGATCGATCCGACGACAGGCGACGGCGACCACGACAAGTTCGCCCACATCTGCCGCAAGGAAGACGTGACGCGCGCCTACATCACCGGTGAGGCGATCGAGGCGCTGTGCGGGAAGAAGTGGGTGCCCACCCGCGACCCTGAGAACTACCCGGTCTGCGAGGCGTGCAAGAACGCCATGGGCCAGATCAACAACGCCGGCGACAACTGACCCGTCGCCGGCGGACGTCGTCCGTCGCGAGCGACAACGAGGCTAGTCCAGGCGGCGGAGTTCCTTCGCGAACCGCTTGCCGTTCTGGACGTAGTGGTCGGCGGACAACTGGATCATTCCCTCGGGGACCGAGTCGGGCCGCAGCTTGGCGGGAATGCCGAGCGCCATCGCGCCGGAGGGCACCTCGAAGCCGTCGGGGCAGACCGCGTTGGCGCCGACGAGTCCCCCGGTGCGGACGATCGCGTTGTGCAACACGACGCTGCCCGAGCCGACGAGGGCGACGTCCTCGATGGTGCAGCCCTCGAGGTGCACCATGTGGCCGATCACGCAGTCGTTCCCCACCCGGGTCTGGGCGTGGTAGGTGGTGTGGATGACCGTGCCGTCCTGGATGGAGGTACGTTCGCCGATCCGGATCGGTCCGGAGTCGCCGCGGATCACCACGCCGGGCCAGATCGACGACTCGGATCCGATGTGCACCTCGCCGATCACGACGGCGTCGGGGTGGACGTAGGCGTCCTCCGCGATGGTGGGTTCGAGGTCTCCGAGCGCGTAGAGGGCCATGCGTTCATCCTGTCCGACGGAGCCGGTCGATCCACGAATCGGAGCTCCGGCGTGCGGCGTCGGTCGCCTGGGTCCGCGCCGAGCGCCCCCGACGGGCGAGACGACTGAAGATCACGAGCACGGGGAAGATCTCGAGTCGGCCGGCGAACATCATGACCATGAGCAGCACTCGTGCCGGCCGGCTGTAGACGAGGAAGTTCGATGCCGGCCCGGAGTCGCCCAGGCCGGGACCCATGTTCCCCATCATCGAGACGGCGCCGCCGATCGATTCGGGTACGCCGCTGCCGAGGATCGCCAGCCCGAGCGTGCCGACGAGGATGATGAACACGTACAGCAGCGCGTACCCGACGACGCGATCGACCGTGCGGTCGGGGATGACGTCGTTGCCGAGCCGGACCGGGAGCACGCCGCGAGGGTGACGGACGCGGGTGATCTCCCGGCGTGCGAAGTGGAACAGCACCCGGACACGGATGAGCTTGAGCCCGCCGGCCGTGGACCCGGCCATCCCGCCCGAGATCATCAGTGCCAACAGGAGCAACTGGGCGGCCCCGGACCACTGGATGTAGTCGACCGTGCCGAATCCGGTGGAGGTCAGGAGCGTGGCAACGTTGAACGCACCGTCTCGGATGGCGGTGCCGATGGAGACGTCGTCATGGATCCAGTGGAGCGTCGTCACGGCCACGGTGAAGCACAGGAACACCTGCGCGTAGAACCGGAACATGGGGGAGTGCCGGTACGACCCACGATCAACGGTGAGGAATCGCCAGTGCAACGTGAAGTTGGTGGCGCCGAAGAGCATGAGGACGATCAACGTCGCCTCGACCACGACGGAGTCGAACGCGGCGATCGAGTTGTTGTAGGGCGACAGACCCCCGGTCGACACCACGGTGAACGCGTGGGTGACGGCATCGAACGGTGAGAGGCCGACGATCGCCAGGACCACCATCGACACGATGGTGAAGCCGCCGTACACGAACCACAGACGCTTGGCCGTCTCGGACACGCGGGGTGCGAGACGGTCGGCGCTGGGCCCCGGAGCCTCGGCTCGGAGGAGGTCCATGCCGCCGATGCCGAGGAACGGGAGGATGGCGACGGCCAGGACGACCATGCCCGTGCCGCCGTACCACTGGGTCATGCTGCGCCAGAAGAGGATGCCGCGAGGAGCGTCCTCGATCGGGTCGAGCACGGTCGACCCGGTGCCGGTGAACCCGGAGACCGACTCGAACACGGCGGCGTCGAGGGTCGGGAACGCACCGGAGAGCACGAACGGAACAGACCCGGCGATCGCGGCGGCGACCCACGTCGCTCCGACGGCGGTGAACGTCGCCGCCGCGCTCTGTTTCCGCGGCAGCGCCGTCGTGCGCCACAGCACCGCCCCGACCGCCGCCACGATCCCCGCACCGAGGAGCATCGACGCCACCTCGTCGCCCCCGGCGCCGGCTTCGACCACCGCAGAGACGACGATCCCGGCCGCGACGAAGAGCAATGCGGCGCCGCTGATGTGTGCGGCCAGATTGGGGACCCGACGGGACCGAGGAGCGAAGGCCGCGGTGTCGGCGGATGTGGTCGTCACTGCTTGGTGACGGTATCTCCCGGACGCACCGTGCCTTCGACGATGACCTTCGCGTTGACCCCTCGCAGGTGTAGTTCCTTGCCGACCGGCGAGTTCACGAACCGCAAGGCGTCCTGGCCGAAGCGGGCCTTGAACTTCGGGCAACCGTTGTGCGGTTGGTCGGTGATCTCGATGACCGCGGAGCCGATCGCCAGCCGAGTCCCCGCCGGGGCGTTGGCGTCGCTGATGTCGAAGTCGACGTAGAGCTGATCACCGGCCTGGGCCATGTGCACGTCGTCCTCCGCGATCAGGCGCCCGAGACGGGCGTTCATCACGTTGAGCTGCATGTCGGGGTGCGACGTGCCGTCTTCGGTCCGCCTGCTCCCCCGCACCCGCCACGTGTCGCCCTCGACGCCGTCGATGACGGTGAGCCGTGCCTCGTCGAGGATCTCACGCTCGCCGACCGCCGGCCGCCGGAGCACCAGCTCGAGCGTTCCGTGGTCCGCCGGCGCGCCCCGGAGGTGTCCGAGTGCGCCGTCGAGTTCCTCGGTCGTGCGGTGGCCCATGTCGCCAGTCTGCCCACCGCGCACCACCGCGAGCCCGGGAGTTGTGAGGCCCTGCCGAACAACTCCGCGGAGAGGGGGCCCGTCAGGGTCGACGAACGGCGGCCGCTTTGTGTTCTGCGACGACTCGGTCGATCACCGCGCGGAGCACGTCGGAGACCATGCCTTCGTCGAGGTCGAACTCGTTGGCCAGACGTCGGATCTTGGCGTCGATCTGTGATTCTCGGAGCGCATCCTGGGGCGGCAGTCCGCGATCGGCCTTGATGCGTCCGACGCGTCGGGTGATGCGGAACCGCTCGGCCAGGAGTTCCACGAAGCGCTCGTCGACCGCGTCGATCTGTTGACGCAGCGCTTCGAGTTCGTCGGTCTGGTCCATCGACCCTCCATGGTGCCGCGACCCGAGGCGCAGCGCGAAGTCCGGCTCTGCGGGCGGTGCGTGCCCTTCCGGAGTTGCTGCAACTTCTCTTGAAGATGGCTCAAGCCGGCAGGTCAACCGTCCGATCATTGGGGCAATCGACCTATGACAACATCACCACTCTCCGCCGAACCCGCCGAACCCGCCGAAGCAGAGATCGAACTCGATGGCACCGATGGCGTCATCGATCTGACCGATCGACGCCGGGTGTTGCTACATGTGGTCTTCGGGGTCGACGTGCCGGCCACGATCACCGACGTGGTGTTCGGGCCGGCAACGTCGTCTCCGGACTGACCGATCGCCCGGTGCGCCGGGCGATCCGAGCTAGGCGGTCTCGGCCGCTTCGCGATCCTTGGCGACCTCGTCGAGGAGTTCGTACTCCTCGCCGGTGTCGACCCAGTCCTCGAACTGGCTCACGCCGAGGGTGTCGAAGCGCTTGCGCAGCCAGCCGTCGTTCGCGTCGAGCAGGCCGAGCTTCTTGCAGTTCGGCACGATCTTCGAGAACAGGAGCTGCTGGAACGGGTCCTGGTTCTTGAGCTCGGGATCGTCCTGCTTGAACAGCGTGATCGCTTCCTTGACCGGGACACCCATGCGCTCCCAGACCTCTTGCTGGAGGAACCGGTCGCGCATGCGCACGGCCGCCTCGAAGGCGAACTCCTGGCGGTCGAGCATCTCGGCGTCGGTGAGGCCCTCGTAGTACTCCTTGAGAGACAGGACGCCGAAGGCGACGTGACGGGCCTCGTCACTCATCACGTAGCGGAGCAGTTGCTTGAGGAGCGGCTCGTTGGTGGTCTGGTACGCCATGCCGAAGGCGGCGAGGGCGAGGCCCTCGACCATGATCTGCATGCCGAGGTACGTCATGTCCCAGCGGCTGTCCTGGATGATGTCGTCGAGCAGCGCCTTGAGGTGCGTGTTGATGGGGTAGTGACCGCCCATCTTGGTGTCGAGGTACTTGGCGAAGACCTCGACGTGACGGGCCTCGTCCATGACCTGAGTGGCGGCGTAGTACTTGGCGTCGATCCACGGGACCGTCTCGACGATCTTGGCGGTGCAGA
>JAPKDO010000117.1 GCA_028822535.1 Acidimicrobiales bacterium | reverse complement strand
GCCCGCGCCGCCCGACCCCGGCCGGCGAGCGCCGCGAGCGGCCGCAGCAGAGCGTCTACTCGTGGCAGTCGTCGGGGATGGTGCCGGGTTCGCGGAGTTCGGCGACGGCCGCCCACAGGTCGGTGGCAGTGGCGGGCCCCATGAAGGAGCGCTGGACGACGCCCTCGGCATCGGCCACGAGCGTCGTCGGGATGCCGTCGATCCGGTAGCGCTCGTGGATCTCCTTGGCTTCGGTGACCTCGATCTGTTGCACCGCCACCACGTCGGACTCGAGATGACGGGCCTTGTCCCACATGCCCTGGCACGATCGGCACGTGGCCGAGGTGAACAGGACGACGAGCCATGGCGCGTCGGGACGTTCGAAGTCACCGCGGTGCAGTTGGGTGGAGATGTGATAGTCGGTGTCGGCGGGGGCGGTCGCCGGCTGACGTCGCTGGACGACCGCTGCGACCACCACGGCCACGAGGCCGACCACGACGACGATCACGAGACGCTCCATCGCCCCCGACGCTAACGGGGCGGGCGTCGGGTCACGGGGTCGTCTCGGGGACTTCCTCGGTGGTCACGGTGGTGGTCACGGCGTCCGGCTCCTCGGCCTCGGCGTCGGGGTCGTCGATCACGATCGTCTCGTCCGGCTCCGGCAACTCGACGTCGTCGGGCGCCTCGGGCACCTCTGAGTCGTCGTCGCCGTCGGTCTCGGGATCGTCCGCCTCGCCGACATCGATGTCCTCGGGCACGGCGTCGAGCGGGTCGATCGGGATGCGCAGTCCTTCTGGACCCGGGACCCCCACCGCGTTCGTCATCCCTCGCTCCTCCTCGCCGACCCGGTAGAGGCCGCGTTCGACCACGATCGGCTCGGTCGAGGCGACCTCGAGGGGGAGGTTGGCAGAATCCGTGTTCTCGTCGAGCGACACGATCTTGCGTTCGCCCGGCGCGAGCTCGATCCCGGTGAGGCCCGCCACCGGGAGACGCTGGCCACCGGCGATGGCGACCACGTCGACCTGGGCGAGGATCTGTGGATCGAGGTTCACCAACACGAGGAACTCGTCGTTGCCGCCATCGGCGGCGCCGACCGCGAACGACCACGTCTGCGATTCGACCGGTGAACCGGTGGTGACGGTGATCCCCCGACGATTGGGCCGGTCGGAGTGGACGACACGTTCGGCGACCACGGGCACGCCGTTGGCCGAGCGGACGGTCGCACTGTGACCGACCTCGGCCGGGACGCGGTCGTCCACGCCGGGGTCGACCACCTGGTGCGTACCCGGAGCGAGACTCAGGTCGATCGGCGCCGGGATCCCGTTCGTCTCCGGGTCGTCGACCACGAAATCGATGGTGACCTCGGAGACCTCGTCGGTGGGGTTGTAGACGACGAACTCCTCCCGGACCTCGTCGGACCGGAAGCCGTCCGGGAACACCCATGCCTGTTGCGGCTCAGGGACGCCGGTCTGCACCGTGAGCCCTCGGTCCGCGTCGCCGTTGACGCGCAGGACGCGGTCGACCACGATCCGCCCGCTCCGAGCGGTGATCGTCGCCGCCACTTCCTCTCGACGGGTGACGTCGTCGCCGAGATCGACGCCGACGGTGCCGCGTCCCGGCACCACGAGGCCGTCGAATCGAACGGGTTCGCGGATGCCGTCCTCGGTCGAGAACCGACCGTCGACGATGGCATCCTGCGGGAACGGGTTGAACAGCACCAACAGTTCACGCGCATCGACCGTCGTGTCGCCCCAGGCGAAGTGCCACTCCGGAGCTGCGCCGGTCGCGCACGGCTTGGCGTCGTGTCCGTTGACGCTCGTGACCTCGTGTTCGACGACGATTCCGCCGGTCTCGGACTCGACCAACGCCGAGGCGATCGGCGCCTGCAGGACCTCGGACAGGACGATGCGCTGCCGGGACTGCGGCCCGACCGCGACATCCCGGGTCACCGGCTCCGGCAGATCGGCCTGCTCGACCGCAGTCGTTCCCGTCTCCTCGTCGCCGGTCTCCTCGTCGCCGGTCTCCTCCTCGTCGGCATCGAGGTCCTCGGGGTCCACGATCTGCGATGGAGCAGCGATGCGGCCGGCGTACACCGTGACGGTGACCGTGGCTTCCTGGTCGGTCGGGTTGAGGACGGTCACCGAGTGGTCGGCGAAGGCCTCCTCGTCGGCAGTTCCGCCGGCGCAGTACCAGGTGGCCGACAACGCGCCAGGGGACGCGATCGGGAACACCGACGCGTCGACGGTCGCCGCCTCGACCGTCTCGGCACCGTCTCCGACCGACCGGTCGATGAGGAGTGCCGCCGCCAGCACACCGAGCACCACCACGATCACGGGGAGTCTCCGGTTCATGCGTCCCCATCCGTCCTCGGCTGCCCGCTCTTCAGGGTGGTGGAGTTCGGGAGGGAGCTCTTCGGCAGGGTCACGGCGCCGCGCAGTCGCGTGGATCGGTACACCGTGGCGATGGCGATCGACCAGAACGCCAGCTGGATCAGCACCATGCCGTACCGCAGGGGGCTCGTGTCGTAGCGGAGCACGGCATCGCCGCCCTCGCCGACGTCGTAGCCATCCGCCCAGCCGAACAGCTTGGTTCTCGGGACCGCTGACCCGTCGATCTCCATCCCCCAGCCGTCGGCGGCGGCTGCGGAGTGCAGCACGAGACCTCCCCCGTCGACGGGGCCTTCGAACGTCGTCCGGCCCGTCGACTCGAGCACGGGCGATGCGCCGTCCAGGTCGGCGGCGTCGACATCGAAGATCGTCCCGTCACCGGCGTCGGGCGCGAGCGCAGACCTCGCCGGCAAGACCGCTTCGTTGCGGTAGACGACGTAAGCCGAGTTCACGGCGACCTCGACCAGGTCGAGTTGGCCACCGAGGGCATCGACGACGTCCGTCGGGATCGGGCGTTCGACGCCACCGAGCGGGCGGGGCGCCACCCCCCGGGGAACGACCACGTAGCGCACCGCCATCGGGGCGAGCATCCGACCCAGGCGTGTCGTCTGCCGCTCGACGGCGGTGTCGAGCGCGTCGGCGATCAGCTGCGTCGATCCCTGCGCAGAGCCGGGCCAGGCGTCGGTGAGGGTCGGCAGTCCGTCGTCGGTCGTGGCGTAGGAGATGCCGTCGTCGAACTCGTACCCCGGGACGGGGAGGACGTCCGGATCGCCGATCCACAGGATGCGATAGCCGGGCTCTTCGCCCTCGAGGAAGCGGAAGGTGCTCTCGAGCCCGCCCGACGGCAGATACCACCGTCCGTTGCCGGCGTCGAACATGGTCGGCAGCGCACCGACGACGAGCGCGACTCCTGCCACGGCGGCAACCACCTGCCGCCACCCGAACCCGTGGTCGCGGAGGTCGGTCTCGAAGGCGATGACGCCCATGGCGACCGAGGAGGCGAGTGCCAGCGCTGCGGGAGCCAGCAGTGCGGCAGCCGACGGCGCTGCGAGCGGGAGCCAGTCGTTGGCGTCTGCCCAGACGAAGCCGAAACAGACGATGGCGACGCACCAGGACCGCACCGCCCACTCGAAGCGCCAGTCGCGGGAGATGAGGAGTGCGGCGATGGCGGCGATGGGCAGCCCGATGGCGAGCGTCGACGCGCCCACCGGGCCGATGCCGAACCGCAGGATCTCGGTCAGCGAACGCGGTTCGGGCGATGACGATCCGGCGATCATCTCCCAGGTCGAACCCGGCAGCACGAAGTCGAACGCCCATGGGACGTGCAACACGATGGCGATCCCGATCGCTGCGGCGGCGCCGAGCACGAGGCGGAAGACGGCGGCGCCTCCGCCGAGGAGCAGGGAACCTGCCGTGAGCCCGACGACGAGCGCGACGACGATGAGGACGACCGAGGGCGCGATCGCAGCGACCACGGCCACCAACAGCCCGAGCGCGACCACGCGCCCCCGGAGCGTGTGGATCCGTGTCGTGGTCACGATCCGCCGAGTGACCCCGACACCGGGCTCGTCCACCGGGCCGTTGTCGTCGACGAAGGGAGCGAAGCCGGCGATCCGGGCGAGGAGCACCAGGATCCACGGCGTGGCGCCGTAGATCGTGAGCGCTCCCCAGTCGGCGGCGGCGATGGCGTCGTATGCGAGCGGTGTGGCCCCGTACACGACGAGCGCGACGGCCTGTGCGTGCACCGAGCGGGCCGGCCGGAACAGGCGATAGGCGCCGATGAGCCCGGCGACGAGCGAGCCGAGGATCAGCACCTTGCGCAACAGACCCATGGCCCCGATGAAGAACACGCCGATGACGCCGAAGAGACCGAAACCAGTGGGCGCCGGCGATTCGGTGCCGAGGCCGACGTCTCGCCAGCCGGAGAGGTACGAACGAAGGAGGTCGGACGGCGACGAATCGAACGGCAGGAAACCACCGACGGCAGCGATGGGCTGCAGGATCAGGTGACGACTGCCGAAGAGCACGATCAGGGCGGTGATGGCCCAGGCGACGATCGGCCAGCGGAGCGAGCCGTCGCGCACGCCGTCGGCGCCCCGCCGGAGCGATGCCTGGATCCGGTCGCTGCGCGACCCGCCCCGGTTCTGACCTCGGAAGAATCGAACGACGCGAGCCGATCCACGGAGCTGGAGATGACGGATCTCGGCATCGGGCACCGTGCGGAAGTCGGCGACTCGTGCCCGCCAGGCGCGGATCTCGTCGCGTCGCTGGAGGTTCCAGCGCCATGCCCGCACCACGTCCATCGCCTGACCTCGACGGCCGACGAGCAGCGAGTACAGGACTTCGACGACGGCAACGAAGGCCGCCTGCGGAACGACCCTGAAGCGATGCCAGCGGCTGTAACAGACGAGCATCGTCCGGATGCGGTGACGCATGATGCGGACCCGCCGCTCCTCGACATCGGAGCGATTGCCGAGTGCTTCGACGTGTCGCACGACCGCGTCGGGGGCGACCACGACGCGCCCGCCGGCCACGTGGGCGCGCCAGCACAGGTTCAGGTCGTCGTTGAGCAGATCGATCCCGTCGTCGTACCCACCGACCGCCTCGAAGAGGTCGCTGCGCACGAGGGTGGCTCCGCCCGGGACGACGAAGACGTCGCGGACGGCGTCGTGCTGTTCCTGGTCGAGTTCGCCGATCTCGACCGTGGTGGCACGCTCCCCCGTCTTGTCGGCCGACTCGCCGACCTGGAGCAGGCGACGCTCGTCGTCCCATTGGACGAGTTTCGAGCCCACGATCCCGGCGTTCGAGCGGAGCGCCTCGCCCACCATGGTGGTGATGGCCTTGGGCGTCGGGGCTGCGTCGTCGTGGAAGAAGCAGTAGAACGCCGCGCCGTCCACGACGTCGCGCACGCGGTTGGCCGCCGCACCGAATCCGGGGTTCTCGTCCAGTCGGAGCACGTAGGCGTCGGGCAGCGTCGACGCGACGCGGGCCGTCGGGTCGGCGTCGCTCGCCGCGTCGACGACCAGTACGGCGAGGTTCGAGTAGTCCTGCGCCGCGAGGGACGCGAGGGCTTCGTCGAACCAAGGTCCGGGGTTCCTGGTGACCATGACTGCGACGACCGCAGGGGCCGCGGGGCGGCTCGGGGCGGGCGTTTCCACGAGTGCCGAAGGCTACCGGCCCGAGCTGTCACAACCGTGACATGCCACCGACACACAGCAGGGAGCCGAAGCGTGCGAGGCGACCGCGACAACCCCGGGATCGGGACAAGCGCCAGCGCCGATCCCGGCAGGGAGCCGAAGCGGGCGAGGCGACCGCGACGACACAGAGACAGTGGTCACAGCTGCTTGCAACTCCACGCAAGGGCGCTTAGTCTTTCAAGCATGACCGAGATCAGCATCGACGACATCGGCAAGACGCTCAAGGACAGCCTGTACGTGACCATCGGCCTCGGCGTGATCGCCTTCCAGAAGGCCCAGGTGCAGCGCCAGGAGCTCCAGAAGCAGGTCGAGACCAACCTCAGCGGCACCCGCGACCTCGTCGGCGACCGGATGAAGACCGTCCAGGAGCGCCTCGAAGCCGTCGAGGGCCGCATCGACACCGTTCTCGACGACGTCGAACAGCAGCTCCCCGAACAGGCCCGTTCCGTGATGAAGCAGGCCCGCGAGGTCGCCAAGGACACGCGGAACCAGCTCGTCGATCTCGTTCCCAAGACCAGCTGATCTCGCTCGTCCGGATCCCCCTCCGGACGACGACCTGGGCGGTCCCCCGGCATCGCCGGTCGATCGATCCCAGCTGCAGCGGCAGGCACCTTCCCCCGGTCCCTGCCGCTGCTCCCGTTTTGCCCGCAGGTTCGGGCTCGCGCCAGGCAGGCTGTCGCCGATGCGAGTCGCCGTCGATGCCACCTCCCTGCTCGACACGAGAACCGGTGTCGGGAACTTCACCGCTGCGGTGATCGACGGTCTCGCCGGACGGAGTGACGTCGACGCCACGGCGTTCCCGGTCAGCTTCCGAGGACACCGCCGGCTGCGCGACGCCGTCCCGTCGGGCGTGTCGGTCGCCACGACGGCGCTCCCAGCACGCGTCGCGAGACAGGCGTGGCTGCGGGCGGACCGGCCCCGGATCGACCGGTTCATCGGATCGCACGACCTCGTCTACGGACCGAACTTCGTGGTGCCGCCGAGCCGAACGCCACGCCTCGCGACCGTGCACGACCTCACGTCGGTCCATTTCCCCGAACTGTGCACGAGTGACACGCTCCAGTATCCGAGGTTGCTCCGACGAGCGATCGCCGACGGCGCGTGGATCCACACGGTCTCGGACGCGGTGCGGGCAGAGGTGGTCGAGCACCTCTGCGCCGACCCGGATCGAGTCGTCACGGTCCACAACGGGTTCACGCCGATGTCGGGTGGAGATGCGGTCGCCGGGCGTCGACTCGCCGGCCACGACTCGTTCGTCCTCGCCGTCGGCACCGTCGAGCCTCGCAAGGACCTGCCGACGTTGTTCCGAGCAATCGATCTGTTGGCACAGGACGGCCGGCACATCCCGCTCGTGCACGTCGGCCACGATGGCTGGGGCGTCGAAGGCGCCGAGACCGCGCACCGGGCGATGAGCCACCCGGGATCCGTCACCCGACTCGGCCGGCGATCCCACGAGGAGTTGGTCGACCTCCTCGCGGCGGCCCGGATCTTCGCCTATCCCTCGAAGTACGAGGGATTCGGGCTGCCGATCCTCGAGGCGATGTCCGCCGAGGTCCCCGTGGTCGCATCGGACATCCCCGCGATCCGAGAGGTGGCCGGCGACGCGGCGACGCTGGTCCCGACAGGCGACGCCGATCGTGTGGCGGCTGCGATCGACGCCCTGTGGTCGGACGAGGCGGCACGGGGCGACCACGTCTCGCGCGGCGTCGTACGAGCGAGCCGGTTCTCCTGGGATCGATGCGTCGACGGTCTCGTCCACGTGTTCCATGACGTCGTCGCCGATGGACCACGCCGCTGAGGCGGGCGGTACATTCCCAACGATGCGTGCCCTCGTCACCGGATCGCTCGGCTTCGCTGGCACCCATCTGTGCCAGCACCTCGCCGAGATGGGTGACGATGTCATCGGCGTCGATCGAGACGATGCCGACCTGACGGACCCGTCGGCCACGGAACGGGTCGTGGCCGCACACCACCCCGAAGTCGTCTATCACCTCGCCGGTGCGGCCGATGTCGGCTCGTCGTGGCGTGATCCGATCGGGACCTGGGAGGCCAACGCGACCGCCACCCTCCACGTCCTCGAAGCCGCCCGCTCGCACGGCGTACGACGCGTCCTCGTCGTCTCGAGCGCCGATGTCTACGGCATCGTGGACGCCGCCGATCTCCCGCTCACCGAAGAGACCGAGGCCCGACCGACGAGTCCGTACGCGGCCTCGAAGCTCGCCGCCGAACAGTTGGCACGGCAGGCATGGCTCGGCCATGGCCTCGAGACCATCCGAGTACGGGCGTTCAACCACATCGGTCCCGGCCAGCGGCCCGATTTCGTGGCACCGGCGATCGCCATCGCGATCGCGCAGAACGAACGCACCGGCGCCGGCGACGTGCCCATCGGCGACCTGTCGCCCCGACGAGACTTCACCGATGTCCGCGACGTCGTTCGCGCGTACCGGTTGCTCATGGACCAGGGCGAGCCCGGCGACGTGTACTGCGTCTGTTCCGGTCAGGACCTGGCGATCCAGGACCTCGCAGACACGCTCGTGTCGATGGCGGAAGCGCCGATGCGACTCCAGACCGACGCCGACCGACTCCGACCGGTCGACATCCCGGTCCTCCGTGGCTCGAGCGACAAGCTCCGGCGCACCACGGGCTGGGAACCCCGGCACACCATTGCCGACACGCTGGCGGACCTGATGGCGGAGAGCCGCCTCCGCGTCCACGCCGACATCGCAACGCAGGAAACGAGACGCACGACATGAGCACGCCTCCCCCCGCCAAACGCAAGGCGTTGATCACCGGCATCACGGGCCAGGACGGTTCGTACCTCGCCGAACTCCTCCTCGACAAGGGATACGAGGTGATCGGCGTCGCTCGCCGGTCGAGCACCGTCACCTTCGAGCGGATCGCCCACTTCCAGGACCGCATCGAGATCGTCTTCGGCGACCTGCTCGACCAGTATTCGATGATCAAGCTCCTGGAGACCCACCGTCCCCAGGAGGTGTACAACCTGGCCGCGCAGTCGTTCGTGCCGACGAGTTTCGATCAGCCGGTCCTCACCGGCGAGGTCACCGGGCTCGGCGTGACCCGTGTCCTCGACGCGATCCGGGTCGTCGATCCGACCATCCGCTTCTACCAGGCCTCCTCGTCCGAGATGTTCGGCAAGGTGCAGGAAGTCCCACAGACCGAGACCACGCCGCTGTACCCACGGTCCCCCTACGGCGTCGCCAAGGTGTACGGGCACTGGATCACGATCAACTACCGCGAGAGCTACGACCTCCACGCGAGCTCCGGGATCCTCTTCAACCACGAGTCACCTCGGCGCGGTCACGAGTTCTTGCCGCGCAAGGTCTCCTACAACGTCGCCAAGATCGCGCTGGGCATGCAGGACGAGCTGCGCCTCGGCAACCTCGATGCCCGTCGCGACTGGGGGTACGCAGGCGACTACGTCGAAGCGATGTGGCTCATGCTCCAACAGGACGAACCCGACGATTTTGTGGTGTCGACCGGCGAGACCCACGAGGTCCGCGAACTGGTCCAACTCGCCTTCGAGCGAGTCGACCTCGATTGGGAGGACCACGTCGTGATCGACGAACGGTTCTACCGGCCGGCCGAGGTCGATCTGTTGATCGGCGACGCCTCGAAAGCCCGGGCCGAACTCGGCTGGCAGCCCCGCACGTCCTTCACCGAACTCGTGCACATGATGGTCGACGCCGACCTCGCACTCCTCAGGGGCGAGCTCCGGGACTTCGCTCGTTGAGGACCGATTCATGACCATCGCCGTGCTCTGTGGAGGGGTGGGCGCCGCCAGGCTCCTCCGGGGCCTGGTCCGGGTCGTCGATCCTGCGGCGTTGACCGCGATCGTCAACGTCGGAGACGACACCGAGATGCACGGGCTGCACATCAGCCCCGACATCGACACGATCATCTACACGCTCGCCGACGCCATCGACCCCGACCGTGGCTGGGGACTCGTCGACGAGACGTGGAACGCGATGTCGCAGTTCGAGCGCCTCGGGAACCCGACCTGGTTCAACCTCGGCGACCGAGACCTCGCGACCCACATCGTGCGGACCGAACGGCTCGGCGTCGGGGACACGTTGTCGCAGGTCACCGAGCATCTCGCCGCGTCGTGGGGGCTCGGATGCCGGATCGTCCCGGTGACCGACGACCCGCTCCGCACGACGGTCACCGTGGCCGACGGCGAGATCTCGTTCCAGGAGTACTTCGTCGGCCGCCGACATGCCGTGCCCGTGACGAACGTCCGATTCGACGGCGCCGAACACGCGACGCCCGCTCCCGACGTCCTGCCCGCCATCGCGAACGCTCGACGGGTGGTCATCGCTCCGTCGAATCCCCTTGTCTCGATCGACCCGGTTCTGGCCGTGCCAGGGGTACGCGAAGCACTGATCGAACGACGATCCGACGTGGTCGCGGTGTCACCCATCATCGGGGGGAAGGCGCTCAAGGGCCCGGCGGACCGGATGCTCGAGGAGCTCGGACACGAGGCATCGGTGGTCGGGGTCGCTCGCCTCTACGCGCCGCTCGCCGCGACCCTCGTCGTCGACGAGGCCGATGCCGGTTCGGTCGCTGCGGTCGAGGCCGAGGGGATGCGCTGCATCGTGACCGACACGATCATGAGCAACCCCGAGCGCTCGGCCTCGCTCGGGACGGTGGTACTCGCATGAGCGACGTGGTCGGAGAACTCCGAATCCTCCCGGTGCGCGGCATCGGCGAGATCGTCCCCGGCAGCGATCTGGCCGAGATCATCTCCCATGCCTGCTCCGCCGACCCCGGCACCACCCTCGTCGACGGCGACGTCCTCGTCGTGACCCAGAAGATCGTCTCGAAGGCCGAGGACCGCATCGAGGCGATCGACTTCGACGATCCCAAGCTCCACAAGACCATCGTCGAACGCGAATCGACACGGATCGTCCGACGGCGCGGCGACCTCATCATCTCGGAGACCAGCCACGGGTGGATCTGCGCCAACGCCGGCGTCGACCTCTCGAACATCGAAGCCGGCTACGCCGCACTGCTCCCCGTGGACTCGGACCGATCCGCCCGCCGCATCCGAGACGCACTCCGACACCGCTTCGGCGTCGACGTCGCCGTGATCGTGTCCGACACGTTCGGCCGTCCCTGGCGTCGAGGGCTCACCGACGTCGCGATCGGTTGCGCCGGGATCCGTCCCATCGCCGACCTCCGCGGATCAAACGACTCCCTCGGCCGCGAGCTGCAGGTCACCGAGGTGTGCATCGTGGACGAACTCGCCGCCGCGGCCGACCTCGTGTGCGGGAAGGCGGCGAACATCCCCGTCGCCATCTGTCGCGGCGTCGATGCGTCGTGGCTCGGCGAGGGCAGCGCCCAACGTGAACTCGTCCGGCATCCGAGCGAGGATCTCTTCCGATGACCCCGAGCCGTTGCTTGTCCGTCGTGATGCCGGCGTTCAACGAGGAGCGGACGATCCTCGAGGCCGTCGACCAGGTCCTCGCGTCGCCATGGGTCGGCGAACTCGTGGTCGTGGACGACTGCTCTGGCGACGAGACCGCATCACTCCTCGCGACCGTCGACGACCCTCGCGTCCGCGTCCTCCACCATGCGGTGAACCAAGGCAAGGGGGCTGCCCTCCGGACGGGTTTCGGTGCGGTGACCCACGAGTTCGTGGTCATCCAAGACGCCGACCTGGAATACGACGCCTCCGAGTACAGCCGCCTCGTCGAGCCCCTCGTCGACGGGCGGGCCGACGTCGTCTACGGCTCGCGGTTCGCGGGCGGCGAGTCCCACCGGGTCCTCTTCTTCTGGCACTCGGTCGGGAACAAGCTCCTCACGTTGGCGTCGAACATGACGACGAACCTGAACCTCACCGACATGGAGACCTGTCACAAGGCCTTCCGCACCGAAGTGCTCCGACGCGTCGAGATCGAGGAGGACCGGTTCGGCTTCGAGCCCGAGATCACAGCCAAGCTCGCTCGGCTGGGTGTGCGGTTCTACGAGATCGGCATCTCGTACGACGGACGCACCTACGACGAGGGCAAGAAGATCGGCTGGCGCGACGGCGTGTGGGCCGTCGTGTGCATCGTCCGCTACGGGGTGGTCCGCCGCGTCACCGATCGAGGGCG
>JAPKDO010000116.1 GCA_028822535.1 Acidimicrobiales bacterium | reverse complement strand
CCGATGATCGTCACGGTCGCGATGCGCAGACCGCTGACGATCGTGGGGGTCGCCAGGCGAAGGTCGACGGCGAAGAATCGTCGCCACGGTTCGTACCCCATGCCATCGGCAGCGTCCTTGACCGACTGGGGCACGCCGTCGATGCCGGTGACGATGTTCCGGAGCAGGATCAACAGCGTGTAACTGATGAGTGCGATCTGGGCCGTGCGGAAGCCGAGTCCGGTGAACGGGACCAGCAGCGCGAACAGTGCGAGGCTCGGGATCGAGTAGAGGGCACCGGAGACCGCAGAGAGCGGTCCGTACAGGAACCGCCAGCGAATCGAGAGCATCGCCATGACCATGGCGATCACGAATCCGATCGCCACCGACGAACCGGTGAGTTGGAGGTGCTCGGTCGTCGCCGCCCGTATGTCGTCCCAATGGTCGGGGATCCACTCCCAACGCACCAAGGGCTCTGCGGCGAGGATCACGCCCGCATGCCTTCGCTGATCTCCTCGATGCGGACCATTCCCCGGTACCGGCCGTCGTCGTCCTGGACGATCGCCACGTTGGTCGACGAGTTCACGATGCCGTCGAGCGCCGTGCGCAGCGTGTCGGCCGGCTGCACGATGGAGCGGAACGGGCGCACGGCCGAGTCGGTGACCGTCCCGTTCAGGTCGCTGCCCCACATCCAGCCGAGCATCCGCTGACCCCGACAGACGCCGAACCACTCGACGTGGTGTTCGGCCATGGCGGCGCGCGCGACGTCGGCGTCGTCGCCGACCTCGGCGATCGGCCCGTTGCCCGGAACGATCTCGTCCACGGTCAAGAGCGCGAGACGCTTCAGACCACGGTCCTCGCCGAGGAAGTCGGCCACGAACTCCGAAGCCGGCTCGGCCAACAGTTCGGCCGGGGGAGCGGCTTGCTCGAGCCGCCCGCCCACGTTGAGGATGACGACCCGGTCGCCGAGCTTGATCGCCTCGTCGACGTCGTGGGTCACGAGGACGATCGTCTTTTGCACCCGCTCCTGGAGGTCGAGCAACTCGTCCTGGAGCCGGGCGCGAACGATCGGGTCGACCGCGCTGTAGGGCTCGTCCATCAACAGGATCGGCGGATCGGCAGCGAGCGCTCGTGCGACGCCGACGCGTTGCTGTTGACCTCCGGAGAGTGCGCCCGGATAGCGGCCGAGCATCGCGGGCTCGAGTCCGACGAGCGCGCCGAGTTCGTCGACACGATCGCGTATGCGTGACTTGTCCCAGCCGAGGAGCCGCGGAACGGTTCCGATGTTGGCGCCGACGGTCTTGTGCGGGAACAGGCCGGTGTGTTGGATCACGTACCCGATGCCCCGCCGCAGCTCGTGCACGGGGAGCTCGTCGACCGGGCGACCGTCGATCTCGATCGTGCCGGACGTCGGCTCGATCAACCGGTTGAGCATCTTCAGCGTGGTGGTCTTTCCACAGCCCGACGGCCCCACGAGCGCGACGATCTCGCCGGCGGGCATCTCGAGGTCGAGGTGGTCGACCGCGGGGCGTTCGCTGCCCGGGTATTGCTTCGTGAGCGCCGCGAGTCGGATCGCCGCCTGCCCAGACATCCCAGGGAACCTACCGAGTGGAGGGGGTGTGGCCGCTGGACCCGATGCGATGCATCAGGAGATGCTGACGGCGACGTCGTAGCGATCGGCCGGCGACTGGCCGCTCGAACGCTCGTCGTGGGTCCAGTCCGGCTGCTTGGTTCGGTGGTCTTCGTCGATCAGTGCGTTGCCGTGCTCGTCGAAACCGGTCAAGGGTGCGATGAGAACCGGCTCGCGGGTGATGGCGTCGGCGGCGTGGGAGACCGACAGGTCGGCGCAGCGTTCGAGGATGCTCGCGACGACGCGCTCGTGCTGGCGGCCGAGGTCGCAGCGAGCGCCTTCGGGCACCCGTGCCAGCGTGGGCGCGACTTGTTCGGCCTCGGCCTCGGTGGCGTCACCCCGACGGATCTTGTCCAGTAGTTCGGTCACGGCCATGCCGTCGTCCTTGCAGGGTGTGCACTGTCCGCACGATTCGATCGACAGGAAACGGGAGACGCCGTGCGCGACGGCGATCGGATCGGTTGCCGTGGAAAAGACCATGAAGCCGCCGGTGCCGAGGCCGGACCCTCGGTCGCCCATCGCTTCGTAGGTGGCGGGTGTGTCGAGTTCGTCGGCGGTGAGCACGCCGTTGGCGATGCCCGAGAGCACGAACGCGATCTCGCCCTCGGTGACGCCTCCGCCGAGATCCTCGATGATCTCGCGCACCGTTGTGCCGAGGGGGTATTCGCCGACCCCGGCTCGTTCGGTGTCTCCGGAGACCGTGAAGACGCTGGTGCCGGGTGACTCCTCGGTGCCGAGCATGCGGAACCACCGCGCACCGTTCTGCACGATGCCCGGGATGTGGGCCATCGTCTCGACGTTGTTCACGAGGGTGGGCGGTGCGGTGCCGTCCTCGCCGGCGAGGTGGACTCGCGACGAGCCCGAGGCCCCGGCGTTCTCGCCGACGACCTCGGTAGCGCCGTGACGGTACGGGGGAGCGATGCGAGGGAAGGGCGGGCGGCCGGCGGTCGCTTCGAGCAGCGCTGTCTCCTCGCCGAGGAGATAGTGGGACGGGCCGGTCGAGATCTCGACGTCGACGCCCTCCAACACCCCGGCCCCACGCATCTCGTCGCGGGCCATCTCGAGCCGGTCGATCTGTTCGGTGAAGCGTTTCTTGGTCGTGACCACGACGGACTCGGCGCCGACGGCGTGCGCTGCGATCAGCGCGCCCTCGAGGACCCGGTATGGGTTGGTGGCAAGGATGGCGCGGTCGCCATACGTCCCGGGTTCGCCCTCGGCGGCGTTGACCACGACCGTCGGGGCGATCGGGCTGCTGGCGGCGTTGTCGGCCACGGTCCGCCACTTCTTCCCCGCGGGAAACCCGGCGCCGCCGCGGCCTCGAAGGCCCGCTTCGGTCACCAGTTCGATGACGATCCCCGGGTCGGTCGAACGTGCGGAATGCACCGCACGGAGTCCACCGATCGCTGCGTGTTCGGCGAGCGTGCCGATCGGGAGGCGGTCGAGGACGCGACGGTTGGACATGTCGGGTCTCTACCCGGCGGGTGGGCTCTACATGTCCCGCCCCACCCCGATCTGGCGACAGCGGCGCCGGACCGGGTCTGATCGGTTGTCGCCAGAACGGGGTCAGCGGAGGACGTCGGGTACGTCGCGGATCGAGTCGACGGTACGGAATCGAGGGTCGGCGTCCGCATCGGCGACGGCCTCGTGGGCCCAGAGGAACTCGTACGGGACGTGGAGCGCCCGAGCGCCGATCTCGAGGAGTGGCAGGACGTCGGAACGCACGCTGTTGCCCACCATGCAGAAGCGCGCCGGATCGACGCCGTGCCGGTCGAGAACGCGTCGATACGTCGCAGGGTCCTTCTCGGAGACGATCTCGACGGCATCGAACCGATCGGCGATGCCGGAGGCAGCGACCTTGGACTCCTGATGCCACAGGTCGCCCTTGGTGACGAGGATGAGTCGGTGCCCGGCGTCGCGCAGTCGTCCGATGGTCTCGGCCACGCCGTCGAGGAGGTCGACCGGATGCTCGAGCAGCTCCTTTCCGAAGCCGACGATGGTCCTGATGTCGGACGACGGGATCGCACCCGCCGTTACCTCGATCGCGGTCTCGATCAGCGAAAGGGTGAAGCCCTTGGCCCCGTAGCCGAACAGCTTCAGATTTCGCTGCTCCGTCTGGAGCATCCGGGTTTCCAGCGCGTCGAAGCCGATGTCGACGTGCGCAGCGAGCAGTTCGTGGTAGCGCTGGTGGGCCTCGTGGAATCGGTTCTCCGAATGCCACAGCGTGTCGTCGGCGTCGAGGCCGACGGTGTCGATTCCGTCGTATGCGGGGCTGGCGTCAGGAGTGTCTGGAGTCACCGGAACATGGTGCCCGTTCCGGTCTGCAGCGGGAGATCGAGTACCGACAACATGCCGGGTTCCGCCGCCTGCACCGCAGGGATCGCGTTCAACACGCGACCGACGGTGGAGACGAGATTGCCGGTGTTGTGGTCTCCGTCCTCGCCGTGGGCGGCGCCGTCGACCGTCATCGACGGGTTGCCCTCGATGTCGCGATCGGCAGGCACCCGCTCGTACCACTCCTCGATTTCGTCGAGTTCGACGCCGAGTCCCTCCGCGACGACGCGGACGACCGGACCCCATGGTGTCGAACAGCACGCTGGCAGCGTCGTAGGTGGCGTAGTTCACGACCTCCATCATCCGGATGGTGTCGATGCGCTCGCACGTGCCGGCGAGCATGAGCGGGAGCAGGTCGTTCGCCCAACCCGGATCGACGCCATTCGTGAACATCGAGGCGTTGCCTGCCTTGCAGGCGCGATCGAGCATCTCGACCATGCCCTGGTCGGCCGCCGGCAGATAGATGAGGGGGACGATCGACGTGGACACCTCGTCGAGTCCTGCCTCGAGGCAGCGCGCCATGTCTGCGGCCGCCTCGCCGGGGCGGATGTCGGCGCTGGCGAAGTAGGCGCACGCGTCGGCCCGATCTTCCGGGGCGCAGTCGAGCAGCGGCCCGACGTCGTCGGTACAGGTCACGCCGACCGGTTCGAGTCCGAGCAGGTCGCCGGCGTCGACGCCGATCTTCGCCGGAGACGAGACGACGACACCGACGAGTTCGAAGTCGGGTCGGGCGATGACGGTGTGGAGCCCGAGCCGTCCCACGTTGCCGGTGCCCCAGACGATGATGCGAGTGGTCATCCAGCCAGCTTGCCAGAATCTGACGTCGCGTCAGATCGGGGGATGTGGCGTCGGCGCTATGCCTTCTTCGTGCGGCCGCCCGGACGTAGGAAGACGAATGCCGGGATCGCGATGGCGACGCCCCAGATCAACCAGATGCCCGGACCCGTCCCCGGCGGGTCTTCGACGGTGAACGCGAAGTCACCTTCGCTGAGCCCGTCGCCGTCGTTCGACATCGCGTGCCAGTGGACGCGGTACTCGCCGTTGTCGAGCGGTTCGAGTGGAACCGTGACGACCGAGTCGATCGCCGAGATCGATGCTTCGCCGGCCACGTGATCGGTCCCGTCGGCTCCGCGGACCTCCACGTCGACGGGCACCGTCGGGTCGAAGGCGATGAAGGTCATGGTGATCTCGTCGGTCCCGGTGGGGGCTTCGCCGTCCCGAGCCGGATCGGACTCGCGGACCTCGGCATGGGCGCCCGCCGGGTCGGCGAACAACAGGGGAGTCGAGACAAGCATCAGCACGACGAGGAGGCGGCGCATCCGACGAGTCTGACAGTACGTTCGGCGCCCATGGACTTCCGGCTTCCCGATCACCTGACGACCCTGCTCGGCGAACTCGACGAGTTCATCGACGGCGTCATCGCCCCGGTCCAGGCCGAGGACGACAACGAGCGCTTCTTCGACCATCGACGAGAGGACGCACGCACCGACTGGGAGCGCGACGGCCTCCCGAACGAGGAGTGGGAGGCGCTGCTGGGTCGGATGCGTCGCCTCGCCGACGACGCCGGGTTCCTCCGGTACCACCTGCCCGAGCGCTTCGGTGGCCGCGGCGGTTCGAACTTCGACATGGCGGTCATCCGCGAGCACCTCGCCGCCAAGGGTCTGGGGCTCTTCAACGACCTGCAGAACGAGACGTCGGTCGTCGGCAACTTCCCGACCGTGCTGATGATGGAGAAGTACGGCTCCGACGCACAACAGGAGCAGTGGATCCCGAAGATGCTCGCCGGCGAGGCGCGCATCGGCTTCGGGCTCACCGAGCCGAACCACGGGTCCGACGCCACGTGGATGGAGACGACGGCCGTACGGGACGGTGACGAGTGGGTCATCAACGGCGAGAAGATGTGGAACACCGGCGTGCACGTCGCCACGCACGACTACGTCTTCGCACGGACGAGCGGCGACGACGGGAGCTCGCAGGGGATCTCCTGCTTCATCGTCCCGATGGACACGCCCGGTGTCCGGATCGAGGAGTACTACTGGACGTTCAACATGCCGACCGACCACGCACGCGTGTCGTTCTCGAACGTACGGGTGTCGAACGCCGACCTGCTCGGGCCGCTCGACAACGGCCTCCAGGTCGCCCAGTTGTTCGTGCATGAGAATCGCATCCGCCAGGCCGCGTCGTCGCTCGGTGCGGCGCAGTACTGCATCGACACCGCGGCCGACTACGCCAGGAACCGACGGGTGTTCGGCAAGTCGTTGGCGTCGAACCAGGCGATCCAGTTCCCCCTCGCCGAGTTGCACACCGAGGCCGCGATGCTCCGTGCGCTCATCCGCCAGACCGCCTGGGAGATGGACCACGTCGACCACGGGATGGAGATCTCCGAGAAGGTCGCCATGTGCAACTACCGCGGCAACCGCCTGTGCTGCGACGCCGCCGATCGGGCCATGCAGACGTGTGGCGGCATGGGTTATTCACGCCACATGCAGTTCGAGCACATCTACCGGCACCACCGGCGCTACCGGATCACCGAGGGTGCAGAGGAGATCCAGATCCGGCGCGTCGCCGGTCACCTGTTCGGCTTCACCGGCGCCGGCAAGGGTTCGACCGCCCGCTGACCATTTCTCCCTTCTAGGAGATGGGGTGGCCTCGGCGGTTGGGTGGGACCGTGGTCGGGGGCTGCTTGCGCGCTGGGAGGTCGATGAGGAGGCGTTGGGCCGACTCGGTGATCTCGGCCACGGCGCGGGCGAAGGGTTCCTCGGTGTTGGACGTCGGGTGGCGGATCCCGCTGACCTTGCGGACGAACTGACGGGCGGCTGCCTCGATCTCGTCCGGCGTCGCCGCCGGCTCGAGTCCGCGCAGCGTGGTGATGGAGCGGCACATGCCGCCACGGTAGATCGGGTCACGCTATTGCGACCGCAGCCACTCCTGCTCGGCCTCGGACATCGGCGTGGACGGTGCGCCGTCGGTGAACGGCCAGATCTCCTCGGAGATGCGTCGCCAGTTCCGGGTGGCGTGCATGTCGCCCATCAACGCGTAGAGCCCGAGGTTGATGCGCTGCACGATGACGAACGACGGCGGGACGTTGGCGGCCTTCATGATGTCGCCGTGCGGCCCCGACGCGTCGAAGAATCGTCGGACCGACTCCGACCCGTACTCGGGGGTCATCGTCTTCTCCTCGTCGGCGAGGACCCACTCGTAGAAGTGGCCGAAGTAGTCGGTCACCGCCTGGTCGTCGAACTCGGCCGACAGCGGCAGCAGTCCGATCTCGTCGAGCGTCTTGCGGAACGACGCCACGTCCTGTTCGAAGACGAACGACCGCAGCATCGACGAGAACACCTCGACCTCGTCCTCGGTGAAGCGCTTCACGAGACCGAAGTCGAGGAACACGACGTGGCCGCCGGGCCGGAAGAGGTAGTTGCCCGGGTGCGGGTCGCCGTTGAAGGCCCGCAGCCCGTACATGCTGCGAAACACGAAGCGGAAGATGGTCTCGGCCGCCTTGTTCCTCTCGTCCTGCGACCACGTGAGCATCTCGTCGAACTTCACCCCGTCGGCCAACTCGGTGGTCAGCACCCGCTTCGCTGAGAGAGCGTCGACGACCTCGGGGACGTGGATGAACGGGTGCTCGCGGTACGTGTCGGCGAAGAATCGCTGGTTCTCGGCTTCGAGGCTGTAATCGAGTTCCTCGACCAGTCGCTCGCGGAGTTCGTCGACCAACGGCCCGGAGTCGAGTCCGGGGAACATCATGGCCAGGCCGCCGAAGAGGAGGTCGGCGCTGCCGAGGTCGGACCGGATCGCCTCGTCGATGCCCGGGTACTGCACCTTGACCGCGACGGCCACACCGTCGTGGGTCATGGCCCGATGGACCTGGCCGATCGACGCTGACGCGATCGGCACCGGGTCCCACTCGGCGAAGAGTGACTCGGGCCGCTTCCCCAGTTCGGCCTCGACCACGCCAGCGGCGAGCTCGCCGCTCATCGGCGGTGCGTCGGACTGCAACTGGGCGAGTGCCTCGCGGACGTGCGGCGGCATGCCGGCGTCGAGGTAGCTGGCCATCTGGCCGAGCTTCATCATGGCGCCCTTCATGTTGCCGAGGGACTCGGCGATGTGGGCGGCGGTCTTCATCTCGAACTCGGTGTCGAGCGCCTCGCGCCGCTCTGCGTCGGCGAAGACCCGGCGGGCCTGATGCAACGCGAATGCACCGCCCGAGCGGGTTCCGATCCGGGCGACCTGCGCCGATCGTCGCACGCCACCTCGCACCGACTGGCCGGCTGACTCGGTCGAGTCGACGCGGGCACGGCGGAGCTGGGAAGCCCCCACCCATGCGGCGGCGACGAGACCGATGGTGAGGGCCACGCTACGACGGAGGGTTCGGCTCTCGGGAAGCACGTCCGGAGCGTAGGGAACGCCGGACTCGGCGGCCATGTCCGGCTCCTCGTGGCTCCGTTCGAAGTCGACGATCGCCATCGCTGGTGACGCCGGGCCAGGCTCCGTAGTCTCCGGCGCCATGACGGGCGACCTCCAACTCCTCACGACCGCGCAGGTGGCCACGTTCGTGGCACGCGGGTTCCTTCCGCTTCCCGGGATCGTTCCCGACGATCTGAATCGGGCGGCGACCGAGGAGCTGCACCAGGTCCTTTCGACATGGGGCTCGCCCGATCGGCCGTTTGCGCCGTCGACCGGTGCGCGCCTCGACGAGATCTACCCCGACCCGTCGGCGATCGGCGCGGTCCTGCGCCATCCGGCGGTGGCGGGTGCGCTCCACTCGTTGCTCGGTTCCGACCCGGTGTTCGACCACGACTTCGTCCACCACAAGCCTGCGGGCGACGCGTTCGGTCAGTACCTCCACCAGGACGCCATGGTCGACCCGACGCTGGCGTTCGACGTCCAGCTCTTCTACTTCCCCCACGAGGTCCTACCCGGCGGCGGTGGTACCGGCTTCGTCCCCGGCACCCACCTGCGTCGGGTTCACGAGACCGACGTCGGCCGGTACGTGCACATGGCCGGCGAGCGGCAGTGGGAAGGGCCGGCCGGTTCGGTCGTGTTGTTCCATCAGGGGTTGTGGCACCGAGGGATGCCGAACCCATCCGACCACGAACGATTGATGTACAAGATCCGGCTGAACCCCACGGCGCCGCAACGACGCCACTGGGACACGGGCGATCTCGACGACATGCAGAACGGCGCGGAGGACCACGTGTTCGCGAAGTTCCGGTCGGACTCTGTTGCTGCAGTTCTCCGGCATCGGGAGCGCTGGCTGGGGGAGGCGGACTACCGCCTCGAACTCGCCAACCGCGCCGCGTTGTGGCGCTACGTCACCGGGGACCACGAGTTCGACGTCGACTACTACCTGACCCGCACACAGGCGCGAGAGGCGCTGACCTGATGAACTCCGAGACGCAACGACAGCAGGTCTTGTTCCTCTATCTCGAGCACTCCAACCTCGACGGGCGCGTCGTGGCGTGGACGTTCCACGACGGCGCCGGAGATCGCTCGGACCTCGAGGGCTCGCCTCCCTACGCCTCGGGGACTGCGGCCCTGCGCGACGGATGGCGGCTGATCCAGGCGTCCCCGGTCCCGCAACGCATGCCCGGCGCCGAGCGCGTCACCGGCCGCCTCGAGCACGAATTCGTCCTCGAACGCCTCGTCCCCGCCCCCTGACCGTTCTGGGTCCGCTTTCTGACACGTCAGAGTCGAGAGAGGGGCCCAGAACGATCGATGTGGGAGGAGGGTCACCAGCCCTTGTAGTCAGGTTCTCGGCGTTCGACGAAGGACTGCACGCCCTCGTTGGCGTCGTGGGTCGACATGTTGCGTTCCTGGCGGCGGCCTCCGCACGGAGTGCCCTGTACGGTCGACGTCGAGGCTCTCGTTGACGAGTTCGGCTGGAACCCGCGCCCGCTCGGGCACGGGCTCCAGCAGATGGCCGAGTTGATCAGCCGGTGAACGGCCAGTGGTCAGGGGAGCGTCGTCAGATGAGGGCGACGGTCACTCCAGGGGATCGCAGCCTCGAGTTGTGACGCCACGCGCAAGAGCAGGCCTTCGTTGTATGGCGGTGCGACGACCTGAGCGCCGATCGGCAGGCCCGTATCCGTTGCGTGGTGGACCGGCAGCGAGATCGCCGGCAAGCCGTTGAGGTTGAACATCGACGTGAAGAGCACCGACGCGAGCACGGTCGGCGAGATCTCGGTCGGGCGTGACGTGATCTCGTCGAGGATCTGACCCGCCGGCGCAGGTTGGATCGGCATGGTCGGAGTCACCAACACGTCGAAGTCGCGGCCCCATTGCGCGTTGACGTCGCGGCTCCACAGCTGTAGCGCTCGGATGCCCTCGGTGTAGACGAGGCTGCTGACCCGCGCAGCGTTGTCGTAGCTGGCACGGTTGCTCGCCTGGACACGATCCCAGTCGACGGGGTTCGCCGAGAGGCCGGCGCTGACGACTTCGCCGAAGTGCGCTGCGAAGGCATCGATGTGGGGGTCGAAGTCGTGGTCGACGATCTCGTGACCGGCCGCGTCGAGCGCCGAGAGCGTCAAGTCGACAGCGGCGGCGCATTCGGGATCGGTCGGGAAGGACCTGGCTGCCGTCGTGGTCGAGGCGATGCGCAACCGGCCCGGGTCGCGACCGACCTCTTCGGCGAAGGGTCGTTCCGGAGGTGGTGCGTTGTACCAGGACAACGGATCGAAGCGAGACATCGCATCGAGCGCCGTGGCCGTGTCGGCGACGGTGCGGCTCACGACTCCCTGCGTCGATGCCCCCTCCCACGCGAACGTGCGATCGGTGACTCGGCCTCGTGCGGGCTTGAGCCCGACGAGGCCGGTACATGTCGCGGGTATCCGGATCGAACCACCGCCGTCGCTCGCATGGGCGATGGTGAACATCTCGCCGGCGACGGAGGACGAGGCACCGCCCGACGAGCCGCCGGAGGTGCGGTCGATGTTCCAGGGATTACGGGTGATGCCGTAGCGCTCGTTCTCGGTGGCGGTGACGCTGCCGAACTCGGGCGAGTTGGTGCGGCCGCACAACACGAAGCCGGCATCGACGAGTCGTTCGACCGCCAGCGACGTCTGGTGGACGGGTTCGGCCGACGCGCCGTTCGAGCCGAAGGTGTTCGGCCATCCCTCGACGTCGTAGAGGTCCTTGACCGGGATCGGGACGCCGAAGAACGGCGGGAGGTCGTCCGTCCCGTTGGCTGCGAGGTGGTCATTTGCCGCCTTCGCCCTGGCGCGCGCGTCGTCCTCGTCGAGCCAGATGACTGCGTTCAGCGCGCCGTTGTGGCGGTCGATCGCCTCGAGTGATTCCTCCATCGCTTCGGTGGGCGACAGGTGTCCGTCCCGGATCTTCGCGGCGAGGTCGAGTGCAGAGGCGTGGTCCATGGCGGGAACGTACAGCGCGGGTCTACTCGGGTTCTCGAGATCCACGCAGCGTGCGCTCGAGCGCGTCGCGCGTCGGATCGGGCGGTGCCCCGGTGCGCCGGGCCAGCACGATGCTGCGGCTCGTCAGACCGGCTTCGACGACGCGGAGCCCGTCGAGGGGTCCAAGTCCTGCGAGCGGAAGAACGGTCCAGCCGAGGTCCAGCAGGACCATCTCGCGGAGCACCTCTGGTTGGTGCGACTCCGCCACCACGTCGAAGGTCGCTCCCGTCGACCGAAGCGCGTGGGCGACGAGTCGGCGTGTGTGCGACCCGCTCGGGAAGGTGACCCACGGTCCCCACTGGGCAGGGGACGTGACGGTGCTCGACATCGGGGCCAGGACGGCCAGCGGGTCTTCGAGCACCGGCGTGACGTCGACGCCGGGAGGCGTC
>JAPKDO010000462.1 GCA_028822535.1 Acidimicrobiales bacterium | reverse complement strand
GAAGCGGTCGCAACGGGTGCCGGGCGCGAGGCGGTCGTCCGCGACCTCGAGGCCGCCGCCGACAAGGACATCACCGGCGTCCCGGCATTCGTGATCGAGGACGCCGCGATGATCCCGGGCGCCCAGGACGTCGAGACGATCCAGCAGATCCTCACCCGCATGCACGATCGGCTGACCGCCGCAGAGGGCTGATCAGCCGGTCAGCGTCGTCCGGCGGTCGCCGTGTCGGCTGGGGTGTCGATGTCGACCGGTCCGCATCCACGCAGCGGCCAGACGAGCGTGAGCGTGGCGGTCCACAGCGCGTGTGCGACCACTGGGGCCAGGAGGCCACCCGTGAACTCGAACAGCCCGCCCCAGATCACACCGGCCAGCAACGCAGCGAGCGTCAGCGCCCACTTGCGCTCGAACACCTGCACCGCCGTGTAGACGACGACGCCGGCGACGAAGCCGCCGACGCCACCGATCACGCCACGGAACAGCAGCTCCTCGGCCACGGCCATCGCCACGATTGGGCCCAGCACGCGCGTCCACGGGTCGCCGACGCCGAGCCGGTACAGATCCTGGACCTGGTCGATGAACGACGGGAACAGACGACACAGGACGGCGTGCCCGATGTGCGTGGCGACGAGCCATGTCGCCCCGACACCGATGCCGACACCCAATGACGCTAGGTCGAGCTGGCCCACGACGTCGTCGAGTCGATCCACCAGCGCCAGCGCGCCGACCGAGAAGCCGATGAGGACCGTGGCGATGACCCATGTCCGAGGCCAGATGTCGCGTCGATCGCCCCGGAACAGCGCGAACCATGCGCCGAAGGCCACGGCGATCGCCGCGAGGACGACGGCGACGTTCATGCCGGCACCGGCATCGAGACGTCGACGGTCTCGGCATGGAAGCCGTCCCATGTGGTGACGCGTTCGGACGTGAGCGCGACGACGGCGCGGTCGTCGTCGATCCGGTCGAGGTGCAGCTGTCCTCGGAACATCACACCCAACTTCTCGTCGGGACGACGACTCGCGCTCCGGTCGAACACGGCGGACCGCGGCCATCGCCATCGGCTCGGATCGCACGGAAGGCTGGAGCCGACATCGAGAAGCGGTCTCCACCGAGCCATCGGGCGGGAAGCGCCACGGGCCCGGTGGGCGTGTCCACACCGAGGTGCGCTCGGCCGTCCTCGTCCACGACCTCGCGGTGAGCATCACCCAGTTCGGCCATCGGCAGCACACCGTCCTCACTCGAGGATCGGGAGCGCGCCGGCGCGGGTCCGGTGTCACCGCCCCACGCTCCTGTCGTCTCGGTCACGGCCCCGTCGATCAGCGTGAGGGAGTGTTCGATGCGGGTGACGAGCAGCACCCGGCGAGTAGGGAACCATTCGCGCGGGATCGAACCCGACGCTTCCACGTAGCCAAGGAGTTGGTCGAGGTGGGTGCGGCCGAGGCGGGCGACCGCGAGGGCCCAGAGCGATCCGGCGACAGGATCCTCGAGCGCACGCCACGGGCGCAGCGGGCGGAGCGCGACCGTCCGTCCGGACAGGATGCGGGTCTCGTCACCGTCGACGACCACGGCGCTGGCCTGGCCGTGCGCTCGGACACTCCGAGCCTTCAGCGAGGACGCCGACGTCGGCGTCCAGAACCTCCCGGCCTGGACGACGCCGGCCTGCATCGTGACGTGCGGACCCGTTCGGCTAATGACGGCGTAGGGCTGGAAGTCGCCCTGGTTCGAGGGCCGAAGGACCGGCGCTGTCACGCTCGCACCGTCGTCTGGCTCGCGGTCGACGGATCGATGTCGAGTCGGCGGTACAGGCGTTCGGCGAACACGTCGCCCGTGCGCACCATGGTCGAAGACATGATCCGTTCGACGGCGCGGCGCGACGCTCGCGGCAGCGGGAGTTCGACGTGGAGCGTGAGGTCGATCGCGAGACCGGTACGGTCCGGATCGAGACGGGTCAGCGTGTACAGGCCGTTGGCGCCGGCACGCTCGTGCTCGCCCGAGGGCGGGTCGTGTGTGAACCGGATCGACTCGTGCTCGACGAACTCCATGCGCTCGGTGAACGACGGAGCGACTTCGACGCCGAGGGCGGAGAACCCGCCGAGGCGCCAACACCAGTGATCGCCGTCCACCGAGATCCCGTCCAGGAGCGGGGTCAGTTCCGCCAGGGTCTGCGGCGAACGCAGGACGTCCCAGATCGCCTCGACGGGCGCCGGGACCACG
>JAPKDO010000461.1 GCA_028822535.1 Acidimicrobiales bacterium | reverse complement strand
AACAACGTGCCCCCAGCGACCAGACGTTCGCCCACCAAGGCCGCGGCCCGCTCGATGTCGGGACGCAGGGCTTCGAGGGTCCGGTCGCGGAGCTCCGTGCTCGTTGCGACCTTTGCCCTCGCCGACACCGCAAGATCGTCGAGCAGCGTGACGCCGTCGACCTCCTCACCGGACAGGAAGGGGTACAGAAAGTCGCTCATCCGGAACCCGGTCGTTCGACGCGTGAGATCGCCGTGCCGGCGTGAACCAGCACCAGATCATCAGTCGACGGCGCATCGACGAGGGAGACGTCCACCTGCGAGACCCGACCGGCGACACACACCGTCGCCATGCTGTCGCCATCGATCGACATCACCTCACCGAGAAGCGCCTCGTCCGAACAGACGACGCAGGTGGCGGCGTCACCTCGAGCCCCCGGCCCCACACCGGCCTCGAGACACACGTGGGTCAGCTCCCAGAGCAGGTGGTAGAGGGTGACCATGGTGCCGTCGTAGGCGGCGATGCCGGATCGATCGTCGACGATCACCTCGTGGTCGGCGAGTGGACCATCGGCGTACGGCTCCGTGCCGAGCCACACGCTTCGCACGCCCCACGCCGGGCTACGTCGAAGGAGTTCGGCCAGCTCTCCATGGGGAGCACCCACGGCAATAAGTACGTCACCCGGACGCGCCATCGATCGGGCGGATCGCACGAGGCCCGGGCCGGCGAGACTGACCGCGGGCAAGGCTTGCTTGCCGACGATGACCGGATGTACGAACTCGACGGCCAGATGCCGCGCGTGCTCGGGATGATCCGGAGCAATGCACCAGAGCCGGGCACCAGCGGCGATGCACTTCGCCATCGCGAACGCGGTCGACGCCAGTTCGTCGATCAGGTCATCGTCGATCACGGTCACTGGTGACAAGGAGGTTCAACCACCGAATCCGGCATGGGCTGCATCGCGAGTATCGCACGCTGGGCGATCTTCCCGGCACCGCCGGCAACTCCCCACCGATCCTGGCAGCTCGAGCCAGCGGCTTCGAGGATCCACGTTGTTGACAGGTACCCCTACAGGGTATATGTATAGGGCATGCGTTCGACCCCAGTCCGATTCCGGACCCACACATCTGCCACCGCTCCACGTGCTGCGGCCGATCGATTGCGGGAGCTCGAGGACCGGCACGGCCACGTCGGCGAGATGGTGGCGACCATGGCCGGCTCACCGTCGATGATCGCCGGCTACCTCGACCTGTCCCGTGCGGTGAAGCGCACCCGCTTGCCTCGCGCCGTGACCGAACGGATCTCCCTCGCCGTCCAGGAGAGCTTGGACTGCTCGCTGTGCCTGACCGCCCACACCCAAGCGGCCCTGGCCGCCGGCGTCAGCGTCGATGAGACCGAGCTCGCCCGTCTCGGCACCTCGGCCGACCCGGCGGTGGCGCCGATCGTGTCATTCGCCCAGCGCGTCCACACCGCCCCGGCGTCGATCGTCGACGCCGACATCGACGCTCTTCGCACCCTCGGACTCGCCGACCGCGACGTCCTCGACATCGTCGCCCTCGTGAGCCTCAACGTCTTGACCGGCACGTTCAACCTCGTCGCCGGACTCGAATCAGACCTCGCCGCCACGGCGTGAACCCACCAAGAGAGGAACCACTCCCATGAGCACCACCACCTACACCGTCACCGGCATGACCTGCGACCACTGCGTCCGCTCCGTCACCGAGGAGGTCTCCAAGATCGACGGGGTCACCGGCGTCGACATCGACCTCGGCTCCGGGAAGGTCACCGTCGAGTCCTCGACCGACATCGCCTCGACGGACTTCGCCGCCGCCGTGGAGGAAGCCGGATACGAGGTCACCCCATGAACACGACCGCCAAGCTCGGCGCCTACGCACTGGGCCTCGCCGCGGCCCTCGGCGGCGGCGCTGCGGTGGGCGCGGCGGCCGGTCCCATCGACACTGGCGAACCGGCACCGCATGGCCAACACGACGATGCGCCGACAACGCCCGTCTTGCCGGCCGGGGGTCTCCAGGTCGCCGATGCCGGGCAACGAGAAGGCTCCGGTCTGTGCCTGGGCCACCGCCATCGGCAGCAACGCGAGCAACAGAGCCAGTGGTAACGAACGAAACAGTTTGGTGAATACAGCCAACACGGAAAGCGCCTTTGGTTTTTTGCAAGCTTAGCAATGGCCGGGGGCGCGGCATAGCCGCCACCGTCATTCCGTGATCAGCAGCCCCG
>JAPKDO010000460.1 GCA_028822535.1 Acidimicrobiales bacterium | reverse complement strand
CTCGGGCGGCACGTTGGCGATCCACGCTGTCTTCCCCGACCCCGCCGCCGGCGGACAGCCGCCGTACGAGCTCTACCTCCGTGCCATCTCCGGCGACTTCGAGCCCGTCTCGGCGACGGGCTCGCTCCGCGTGCTGCGCCGCCGCTGACGCCACCACCACGCCAGGGCGACAACGACGCCGACGAGGGTCACCGACCGACCGAGCGGCCCGGAGACCGGCTCGCGGAATCGGAGTTCGACCAGGTGGTCGCCGGCGGGGACATCGATCTCGAGACGACCGAACCTCGATTCGGTCGGCGTGACCGCCTCGCCGTCGACCGTGGCGCGCCAGCCGGGCGAGTAGCCCAGGGCCATCTCGGTCGGTCCCGGGGTGTCCCGGCGGACCTCGACGACGTAGCGATTCAGGCCGTGGTCCACGATCCGTGACTCACCCGAGACCGTCAGCGATCCGGTCGGTGCTCCCGGTGCGGGTTCGATCCGCCACACGTCGAGCACGTCGGAGTCGAGCAACGCGGTGAGCCGTTGGTGTCCAGCGAGCAGTGCGGCCTTGTCCTCGTTGCCGGTGGCGATGTGGGTGGCCCCGAGCAGGCGAACGTCGTCGATCCACGTGTCGACGCCTCCGGGCGAGGGCCCGTTCGATGCAACGCTCACGGTGCCGGATCCCGGCGCGTACTCCGGGCCGAAGGGCGTGAGGGAGTTCCTGCCGGCCTTCCACGCGAGCCAACGCTGCGGTTCGGGGACGCCGAGATCCCCCGACGCGCCGTCGATCCAGGCGTAGCGGGCGCTGTCGGGAACGCCGCTCGCCAGGATCTCGGCTGCTTCGTGGAGTTCTGCGACCGGCCGGTAGCGATCCACCGGTCCGATCTCCAGCGTGGTCACCGAGCGGAACGCGACACCGGCGAGGATCACGAAGGTCACGACGGCGACCGCCGGGACGGATGGCCGCCGCCCGATCAGCGGGGCAACGAGACGGACGAGCGTCTCCACCCCTGCAGCCGTCGCAGGGGCCGCGAGCAGCGCGACGAAGACGAGTCCACGGTTGGGGAGTTGGCGGCCCACGTCGCTGTACACGCCGAGCAGACCGTGGCTGATGTGCAGCACGGCGAACGTGGTGACCGGAAGGAGCGCGAGCGACAGCAGCAGTTGGTTCCGGCGGACCAGGCCGGCGATCATCGCGATCCCGACCCCCGCTGCGGAGACGACCCCGACGACACCACGCCAGCCCCGTCGTCCCTCGAACAACAAGTCGAGGTGCTCGCGCACGCCGGGCAGTGTGAACGATGTGACCGGCCCGCGCAGGTCCTGATGGAGCGCCGCGGGCAGCCACCACCATGCGGAGAGCACGATCGTCCACCCGGCAGCGATGAAGAGCACGCGCCAGCCCCGGTGGTCGAACGTTCCCTGGACCCAGATGGTCGCCAGCAGCAACGGCGTGAGCATGGCGAGCACGAGGAGTGACAGCGGGTGTGTCAGGGCCAGCGCGGCGACGACCGATGCGAGGGGGAGAGGCCCACTCGATCGAGAGGTCTGTCGTGACGTGTTCACGTGCTCGACGATCATGGCGAGCGCCAGCACGACGAGTGGCACACCGATCTGTTGCGCTGCCAGCCCGGTGGCGAACGACCCGTCGATCCCGCCGCCTCGCGTGGAACCGGCAGCGAGTGACAGGACGCCGGCCGCCGACGCGGTCACGGGTGCGAGCCCCAGCGCCAACGCGAGGCGCGTGGTCACGTACGGCATCACCAGGTACGCAGCGACGAGCACCATCTTGATCGCTCCGGCGTCGCTGACCAGCCCCAACGTCGCCAGATCGGCGAGCCCGATGAGGACCGTCAGACCCGGACCGTAGAAGAGGAAGAGCTGGTAGCCCAGCATCGAGCCCGGGTACCAGGCGTCGAGGTGTCCACCGAGGAACACCTCGCGCAGGCCGAACGAACTGCGTTGCAGGTGGCCGGTGATGTCGTTGCCGGGAGCGAGTTCCCCACCCGCGAGGAAGCGCAGCGCCCAGATGCCGATCAGGATGCTGACGAGGGCGCCGATCCATCGGAGCCGACGCTGTGTGGTGACGTCGGCGAGTCGGGTCAATCGGGCTGGTGCTCCGTAGGCGTCGGGAGCACCGAGTCGTGGTCGGCGAAAAGCGCCGCCGATGGCGACGAGCCGTCGAGTGCTTCTGCGGCGAGCACCACGGCCGCCGCGGAGTAGGTGGACCGTTCGTCGGCCG
>JAPKDO010000115.1 GCA_028822535.1 Acidimicrobiales bacterium | reverse complement strand
AGACGGTCGAGATCGTCGGCCTGTACTGGCACTTCGTCGACGTCGTGTGGGTCCTCATCTTCACGATCGTGTATCTGATCCCATGAGACGCGTGATCGGCACTCTCCGGCGGTCGACTGTCCAGTGAACGCCGCGCTCGGGTCCGCTGGCGTGCTGCTCGGTCTGGTTTCGTGCATCGCCGGTGTCGTGACGGTCGCTGTCGGGCTGCGAGGAGACCGACTCGCGCTGATCCGCACCGGGAAGACCTACGCGTTCCTGGCCTTCGGTGGTGCGGTGCTCGCGACGGCAGCGATGCAGCGCGGTCTGATCACCCGTGACTTCTCGATGGCGTACGTCGCCGACAACGGCTCGTCCCGAACACCTGCATTGTTCAACGTGGCCACGATGTGGTCGGCGCTCGAGGGATCGATCCTGTTGTGGGCATTGGTGCTGGCGGGTTACACCGCGCTGATCGCCCACCGGTTCCGGGATCGCCTGGACGACAAGCTGGCGGGGTGGGCGTTGTTGACGATGCTCACGACCGGCATCTTCTTCTTCGCGCTCATGGTCGGTCCGGCGAATCCGTTCCGATCCGTGTCGGTCCCCATGGGCTTCGACGGGCCCGGACCGAACCCCTTGCTGCAGAACCACCCACTGGTCGCGTTCCACCCGCCGATGCTCTACCTCGGCTACGTCGGATTCACCGTGCCGTTCGCATTTGCGATCGGCGCCCTGGTGACCGGACGGGTCGGAGAGGGGTGGCTGCTCGTCACACGGCGGTGGACGTTGTTCGCCTGGGGGTTCCTGACTGCTGGGATCATCCTCGGCGCGTGGTGGAGCTACGAGGTGCTCGGCTGGGGCGGGTACTGGGGTTGGGACCCGGTCGAGAACGCCTCGCTCCTCCCCTGGCTCACCGGAACCGCCTACATCCACTCGGTCATGGTCCAGGAACGCCGCGGCATGCTCCGGGTCTGGAACCTGTCCCTGCTGTGTGCGACGTTCGCACTCACGATCCTCGGAACCTTCCTCACCCGGTCGGGAGTGCTCGATTCCGTCCACGCGTTCAGCGAATCGGGAATCGGTCCGTGGTTGCTGTCGTTCTTCGCCGTCATCGTCATCGTGACGGTCGGACTGATCGGTTGGCGCGGTGACCGGCTCCGTTCGCCGGGTCGGATCGACTCTCCGCTCTCCCGCGAAGGCTCCTTCCTCGCCAACAACGTGTTGTTCGCTGCCCTCGCGTTCATCGTGTTGCTGGGCACGGTCTTTCCCCTGGTCGTCGAGGCCGTCACCGAGGACCGTCTCTCGGTCGGTGCGCCGTACTTCGACCGGATGTCGATGCCGATCGGGCTCGCGCTCCTGTTCCTCATGGCGATCGCTCCCGTCCTTCCGTGGCGCAAGGCATCGACCGAACTCCTCCGAGTGCGATTGTTCTGGCCGGCGGTGGCCGCGACGGCGGCCGTCGTGGGCTCGATCACATTCGGCAATCGTGGACTCGCTCCCGTGCTCGCGTTCGGACTGGGAGCGTTCGCCGGAGGCGCCGCGCTGCGCCAGATCGTCCTGGCCGCACGACGCCAGGGATGGCGCGGGGTGGTCGGCCGCACCAACGGCGGCATGGTCGTCCATCTCGGCGTGGTCGTGTTCGCCGTTGCCCTTGCGGCGTCGCAGTCGTACGCGGCCGAGACCGAGTTGCGGCTCCAGGAGGGTTCGGTCGCCACCGTGGGGAGCCACACGCTCGTGTACGAGGGGATCGAGGAGATCGAAGACCCGGAAAAGACCACGATCGCGGCGCTCGTTCGCGTCGACGGCGGTGTCGTGTACCGGCCGGCCATCAACCGCTTCCGCTTCGGCAGTCAGTCGATCGGCACGCCGTCGGTGAAGACGTCGCTGACCGAGGACATCTACCTGACCCTGCTCGAGATCCCGTCCGGGCCCGACGATCCGGCCGTGATCCGGGTCGTCCTCCAGCCGCTCGTGACCTGGCTGTGGATCGGTGGGGGCCTCATGGCGATCGGCACCGCGCTCGCCGCCTTTCCCGGCCGTCGACGGCGCCCGACGGAGCCGACATCGGGATCACACGACGACGGGGGTCGGTTGCGAGGCGGCCCGGACACCACCGACGACAAGATCACGTTGCCAGTTCCGGTGCGGGGTCGATGAGGCGCCGACTCGGACCGTGGCTCGCGGGTGGCGTTCTCCTCGTCGTGTTGGGTCTCGTCGTCACCCTCGCGACGTCCGACCCTTCTACTCAACGGGTAACGGCCTCGCCGCTCATCGGTCGCCAAGCACCCGACATCTCGGCCGATCGACTTGCCGGTGGACGGTTCGAGTTGTCCGCTCAGCGGGGCCGGTTCGTGGTCGTCAACTTCTTCGCCACGTGGTGCATCCCCTGCATCAGGGAACACCCGGAACTCGTCGAGTTCTCCCGAAGCCAAGGCACCGGCGGAGCCGCCGTCGTCTCCGTGGTCTACGACGACGACCCCGACGACGTCCAAGCGTTCTTCGACGAGAACGGTGGCGACTGGCCCGTCGTCCTCGACACCGACGGGCGGGTCGCGCTCTCCTATGGCGTCTCCGGTGTCCCCGAGTCGTACCTCGTCGCCCCGGACGGGACCGTGGTCACCAAACTGATCGGTGGCGTCACGGCAGATGACCTCGACCAAGTTCTCTCTGATGCTCGAGCGCTCATCGGCTGACGGCCGCTTCGATGGTTGCGACGAGTTCGTCGAAGGTCTCGGGCTCGAGCTTGTCGCCGTTGAGGAAGAAGGTGGGGGTGCCGCTCACCCCGAGGGCACGACCGTCGGCCTGGTCGCGTTCGATCTTCTCTTCCGTCGCGGGATCGTCGTACATCGAGCGGAACTCGTCCATGTCGAGACCGAGATCCTCGGCAAAACCGAAGAAGACGTCCTCCTGGGAGCTGCTCTTCTCGCCCCATTCGGTCTGGGTCTCGAACAACTTGACGTACATCTCCTCGAACTTGCCCTGGGCGGCGGCGGCTTCGGCTGCCTTCGCTGCCGCCACAGAGTTGTTGTGCAGCGGGAAGTTTCGGACGACGAAGGTGACCTGGTCGCCGAACTCCTCACGCAACTGCTCAACCGCCGGAAACGCTGCACGGCACGCCTCACACTCGAAGTCGAGGAACTCGACGAACTGCACATCACTGTCCGCGTCCGACAGGAGCTGACTGTCCGGACGCACGAGTCGTTCGGATCGCTCGGAGTCGGACGCGACCTCGGCTTCGCCTCCACCGCCCACACTTGCGGCGATGAACGCGACGACTACCGCACCCACGACGAGGGCGAGCGAGATCTTCAGGTTCTTCGTCATGGGTTTCCTCGTTTTCCCGGCGGCTCGCGGCCGGATTCCTGGTGCGGCGACGTCGTACAGTATGTACGAGATCGCCGCCCCACAATGACCGGCCATGCCGAGCAGCCGCCGGCATGAGCTCACCGGCTGTCATGTAGTACACCGTGTACGAGTTCTCACTCGAAGCGACGGAGATCCGAATGACGGAGAAGACGACCCTCGAGCTCCAGGTGCTCCTTCCCGACGCGCACGACGCCCGAGACCGGTGCGTCGAGCTGCTCGTGGGGACGCTGAGCGAGGCGCGTGGCATCGACGACGTCCACGTGGTGGACGGTGAAGGGACCGAGCCAGCGCGACTGTGCATGCACTACACCCCGGAGCGCATCGGCGTCGGCCGGATCCGGCAGTTGGCGAATGCCACCGGCGCCGAGCTCACCAGCCGCTACCGACATCTCCTGTGGCCCGTCGAAGGCATCGGGCACCCTCGCCGGGCCGCCCACGTCAGCGAGCGCATCCGGGAACTTCCCGGGGTGGTGGAGGCTGAGGTGACGACCGGCGTCGCCCGGGTCGAGATCGACACCGACGCCGGCTCGGTCGAAGACGTCGAGCGGGTCCTCGCCGAACTGGACGTCCGCCGACGAAACGTCGGTGGCCGCGAACCGGAAGCCGATTCCCACGGAGCCGAGGGTCACGATCACGGGGAGGGAGAGCATCACCACGGCGGGCCGTTCGGGGAGCGCAGCGAGGTGATCTTCGCCGTCGCGTCGGGCGTGTTCCTCGCCGTCGGCTATCTGCTCGAGGTATTCACGGACGTGCCGTCCGGTGTGTCGACCGCGCTCTATGTGTTGGCGTATCTCGGCGGGGGCTGGTTCACGACCATCGAAGCGTTCGAGACGATCCGCCGCGGCAAGTTCGAGATCGACTTCCTGATGCTCGTCGCCGCTGCCGGCGCGGCGGCACTCGGGGAGCTGGCCGAAGGCGCACTGCTCCTGTTCTTGTTCAGCATCGGACACGCACTGGAGGGCTACGCGTTGGGACGGGCCCGGCGAGCCATCGAGGCGCTCGCGGACCTTGCTCCCCCGACTGCACGGGTACGACGCAACGGCGCGGTCGAGGAGATCCCGGTCGAGGAGCTGGTCACCGGCGACACCGTTCTGGTTCGGACCAATGAGCGGATCCCGGCTGATGGATTCGTGCTCACGGGAACGAGCAGTGTCAATCAGGCGGCGCTGACCGGCGAGAGCATGCCGGTCGACAAGGGACCGGTCGAAGACCCGGAAGCCGCGGGCCGGAATCCGGAGGGGGTTTCTTCGACCAACCGCTTGTTCACCGGCACGATCAACGGTCCCGGTGCTCTCGAGATGGTCGTGACGAGGACCTCTGCGGACTCGATGCTGGCGAAGGTCGTCACGATGGTCCAGGAAGCAGAGACGCAGGCGTCGCCGACGCAGCGGTTCACGGACCGGTTCCAACGGGTCTTCGTGCCGTCGGTGCTGGCACTGGTCGTTGCCCTCCTCGCAGGCGGGCCGATCCTCGGTCGACCGTTCGATGAGACCTTCTACCGGGCCATGGCCGTGCTCGTCGCCGCCTCACCCTGCGCGCTGGCGATCGCAACACCGAGCGCAGTGCTGGCTGCGGTGGCCAGGGCTGGACGCGCCGGCGTGCTCATCAAGGGCGGCGGCCCACTCGAGGAGCTGGGCGCGGTGCGGGCCATCGCCTTTGACAAGACAGGGACCCTGACGGTGGGCGAACCCCGACTGACCGACGTCGTACCCGCTGACGGCGTCGCCGAGTCCGAGCTGTTGGCCACGGCGGTGGCCGTCGAGCGCGGGAGCGACCATCCGCTCGCGCAGGCGGTCGTCGATGGCGGGCTCGAACGACTGGACGAGGCTCCCACTGCGGAGGCGACCGACGTGCAGTCCAAGACCGGGCAGGGGATCACCGCGACCCTCGACGACAAGCCTGCGTGGATCGGGAACCCGGACCTCTTCGCGTCCGCCTCCATCGACCTCCCCCATGACGTGACGGACGCGGTGGCGCTGCTGAAGCGTCGCGGTCGAACGCTGATGGTCGTCCGGCACGGGGACCGCTTCCTCGGGGTCCTCGGACTCATGGACCGTGCTCGACCCGCCGCCCGGGAGATGCTTGCCTCCCTGCGGGACCTGGGGATCTCGAGGACCGTGCTGCTCTCCGGCGACCACCAGGCGGCGGCCAAGGCCGTCGCCACCGAGGTCGGCGTCGACGAAGGATGGGGTGACCTGATGCCCGACGAGAAGGTCACCGCCATCGACGAGCTCCGCTCCGCCGAGGGACGGGTGGCGATGGTCGGTGACGGCGTCAATGACGCTCCCGCGCTCGCCCACGCATCCGTCGGCATCGCCATGGGAGCGGCCGGTTCGGACGTCGCGCTCGAGACGGCCGATGTCGCGCTGATGGGCGACGACCTCAGTCGGCTCCCGTTCGCGATCGAACTCGGCCGCCGTGCCCGTCGCAACATCCGCCAGAACCTCATCGTCAGCCTCGGGATCGTCGCATTCCTGATCCCCGCCACGATCTTCGGCTGGCTCGGCATCGGACCTGCCGTCGTCGTCCACGAGGGTTCCACGCTGCTCGTGGTCGGCAATGCGTTGCGTCTCCTCGCCTTCCGGGACAGGACGGAGCGAGGAGGGCCCGACAGCGACCCTGCGGAGGAGTCGACGGAGCCGACAGCTGCAACAAGTCGGTGACGATCATCGAGCCATCCAACGACGTGCAGCGACGACGTCCCCGCTCGCGACACTCGCCGTTCGGGGTGAAGTCCCGTCGCCGACGGGATCGGGGCTGGTGCTCACCCTCGGAGCGTACGGACATCGAGCTGGCATCGAAGCTGTTCCGCAGCCTCGGCGACCCGATGCCACTGGCGATCATCGAGATCCTCGCCGACGGCGAGCACCGGGTGATCGACCTCGTGCACCGGCTCGACAGCTCGCAGCCCAACGTCTCTGGCCACCTGGCCTGCCTGAAGGAATGTGGGCTGGTGACCGACCGGCCAGAGGGCAGGGCGGTGCGCTACCGGCTGGCTCACGACGAGCTGTTCGATCTCCTTCGTGCCGGTGAGACCCTCCTCTCCCGAACCGGCGACGACATCGCCCTCTGCCCCAACCTGGTGTCGAATCCGCACGGCGCCGTCCCGAGCGAGAGAACTGACCCGTGAGCACCACCGACCGCACCGTGGCGTTCCTCGACCTCACCCGGTTCACGACGCTGACCGACGTACACGGTGACCAGAAGGCAGCCGAGGTGATCGATCAGTTCCTCAATGCGGTGACCGCCGAGATCGGCGGGCGGGGCCGTGTCGTCAAGACGCTCGGCGACGGCGTACTCCTCGAACTCGTAAACCCCGGCGCATCAATCGGCATCGCCGACCGGATCAGCCATCGACTCCACGAACGATCAGGTCTTCCCGAACTCACCGGTGGAATCTGCACCGGACCGGTCGTCGACCGCGGCGACGACATTCTCGGCTCGACCGTCAACCTCGCCGCACGCCTCGCCGAGCTCGCACCGGCCGGCGAGCTCCGGGTGACCGAGCCTCCCGCCCGAGCCGCGGCCGACGCTGGTTGGAGCGTGGAGCCACTGGGCCCGATAGAGATCCGAGGGTTTCAGGATCCAGTGGATCTGTATTCGGTGCTTCTGTGCCATCCGTCCGACTGTGTCACCGATCCGGTCTGTGGAATGCGGCTCACCGCCGGGGACGACACGCCCACGGTCCAATACGACGGAGAGATGTCCTGGTTCTGCTCAGCCTCATGCCGGGACCGCTTCAACGCCACACCAGCCCGCTACGACACGACCGCACCATGAACGTCGGTTGGCAGGACGGCTGGCAACGCCGACGAAGCAGAGGACACGGTCCATGCTCCGGGTGATGCTGCTCTCGCTTCTGGTCTTTGGCGGCAACTCTGTCGGGGCTCTGGCCGCTGAGTTCACCTCGTTCTCGGACCGGTGGCGGAATCGCGCATTGCATGCGGCGGCCGGGATCGTCTTCGCGGTCGTGGCGGTCGAGATCATGCCGCAGGCCCTCGAGGTTCTCGCCGGGTGGCAGATCGCCGCTTGCTTCCTCATCGGTGGGGGTGCCTATCTGGGCGTGCAGACGCTGATCGAGCGCCGGTCCTCGGGTCGTAGCCGAATGTGGATGATCTACCTGGCCGTGGCCACGGACCTGTTCGGCGATGGACTGCTCATCGGGTCCGGTAGCGCTGTCAGCGCCAGTCTCGGACTCGTGCTCGCCTTCGGGCAGGTGCTCGCCGATGCCCCGGAAGGAGCAGCGGCAGCCGCGACGTTCGCGGCCAATGACGTTCCCCGAAAGCGCCGCATGATGCTCACCGCCAGCTTCGTGCTTCCCGCCACGATCGGCGCAGCCTTCTCTTACCTGACCCTGCGCAACCAGCCAGACGCGACCCAATTCGCCGTACTCGTCGCCACAGCCGGCCTGTTCTCCGTCGCCGCCTTCGAAGACATGATCACCGAAGCCCACGACGCCGCCGAGGACAGCCGCGCATCCACCGCAGCGTTGCTGATCGGGTTCGCAACGTTCACCCTCGTGTCAGCCAGCCTGGGGTGAACGGCCCGCATGAAGCAACCACGTCCGCCGTTCGCCGCGCTCGCCAGGGTCACCTATTCGGTGCTTCGACGAATGGAAACCCTGCACGAACACGGCGTCTACCGCTACAGCCGCAATCCGCAGGACCTCGGAGCGGTCACCCTTGTCGGGTCTGCGACCCGAGTGCGCGACGCTCCTTGCATCCTGCGAACGTGGTGCGATGGCATCCACACGTCACGGCGGCGACGAGAGGCAGGACAGCCCGACCACGGCTCGCTCGATGGTTCGAATCCGGTCTCGGGCTCAAGCGCATATCCGTGGGTCAGCCTTCATTTCTGAGCCGGACTGCCGAGGAGCGTTCGGCTCCGAAATCGCCATCCGTTGCAGTTGGCGTGAAACTAACTCGAAGACGGCTTCGTGAACTCGGGCATGCACTGACCCGTCTTCGGCCACGCTCCGTACGGGCAGCCGAGTCGATTCAGCGACGCTGTCGGATGGCGACAGGGATCGTGCGGCAGGTGACCGGCCCTTGGTGCGACGAATCCAGGTTCGACGACAACCTGTCGCGGGCAAGGCGGCGCCGGTTGACTTATACCCTTAGGGGGTATAAGTATACGGAGTGAGCAACGCCCGGCTTCCTCGATACCTCAAGGAGACAACCCCATGAGCACCAGCACCTTCACCGTCGGCGGTATGACCTGCGATCACTGCGTCAGTTCGGTCACCGAGGCCGTCGGCAAGATCGACGGCGTCGACTCCGTCGACGTCGAACTCGAGTCCGGACTCGTCACCCTTGAGTCCGACACCGAGATTGAGATCGACACGGACGCATTCACTGCCGCCATCGAAAGAGCCGGCTACGAGGTCACCTCGTGACCACCCGTGGCTACACCGCCTCCAAGGATCAGCTCACCGCCCGGCTCCGGCGCATCGAGGGCCAGATCCGAGGTATCGAGAAGATGGTCGACGACGACCGCTACTGCACCGACGTGCTCGCCCAGATCAACGCCGCCCGCAACGCCCTCGACAAGGTTGCCCTCGGCCTGCTCGACGGCCACGCCCGCCACTGCCTCATCGGGCACGGCGGGGGCCCGGTCGACCCCGACGAACAGGTCGACGAGCTCATGGGCGCCGTCGGCCGCATGCTCTCCCGCTGAACGAACAAGGAACTCTGATGCGTCCCACCCGAACAGCCCACGACCCCACCACAGACGGTCACCCCGACCGCGGTGACCACGAACACAGCCGAGACAGCCATGGCGACCATGAAGATCACGGCGGACACGCCGGGCACGGCGATCACGCCGAGATGTTCCGTCGGCGGTTCTGGTGGAGTGTGCTCCTGACCCTCCCGGTCGTGGCGACGAGCCACATGGTCATGGACTGGCTCGGCTACACGCTCGATTTCACCGGGATCGACCTCATCGGTCCGGTCCTGGGGTCGGTCCTGTTCTTCTGGGCCGGGTGGCCGTTTCTCGAGGGCGGCTGGTCCGAGGCCCGGACCCGCCAGCCCGGGATGATGCTGCTGATCGCCATGGCGATCAGCGTCGCCTACCTCGCCTCGCTGGCGACCAGCCTCGACCTGTTCGACCTCGAATTCTGGTGGGAACTCGCCGCGCTGATCACGATCATGCTGCTCGGCCACTGGCAGGAGATGAAAGCCATCGGCCAGGCCAGCTCCGCCCTCCAGGCACTCGCCGAACTCCTCCCCGACGACGCCGAACGCATCGGCGCCGACGGCGAGGTCGAGACCATCGGTATCGGCGACCTGGAGGCCGGAGACGTGGCCCTCGTGCGCTCGGGCGCGCGCGTGCCGGCGGACGGCGAGATCATCGACGGCGCAGCCGAGATCGACGAATCGATGGTCACCGGCGAGTCGCGCCCGGTCGCCAAGGAGCAGGGCGACCGGGTCGTGGCCGGCACCATCGCCACCGACTCCGCGATCCGGGTCCGCGTCGACGCGGTCGGGGACGACACCGCCCTCGCCGGCATCCAACGCATGGTCGCCGCCGCCCAGGAGAGCAAGGGGCGGGCTCAGGCGCTCGCCGACCGGGCCGCCGCCCTGTTGTTCTACGTCGCCGCCTCGGCCGGGGTCGTCACCTTCTTGTCCTGGCTGGCGTTCGGCAACACCGACGATGCTGTCGTGCGCACGGTCACCGTGCTCGTGATCGCGTGCCCGCACGCCCTCGGACTCGCCATCCCCCTCGTGGTCTCCCTCTCCAGCGCGATGGCCGCACGCAACGGAATCCTGGTCAAGGACCGCATCGCTCTCGAACGCATGCGAGACATCGACGCCGTCCTGTTCGACAAGACCGGCACCCTCACCAAGGGCGAACACATCGTCACCGACGCAGCCGCCGCCGACGGCACCACCCTCGACGACGTCCACCGACTGGCCGGTGCCGTCGAGGCCGACAGCGAACACCCCCTCGCCCGTGCCATCGTCACCGCCGCAAGGGAACGCGGCGACATCGCACGAGCCGAGGACTTCCGGTCCATCACCGGCCGCGGGGTCGAGGCCACCATCGACGGCATCTCTCATGCGGTCGGCGGACCGTCACTCCTCCGCCAGCGAGACCTCGACATCCCCGAGTCTCTGCGCGGACGCGTCGACGACTGGACCGGGCGAGGCGCCGCCGTGCTCCACCTCGTCCGCAACGACGACATCATCGGGTCGTTCGCCCTCGAGGACGAGATCCGACCCGAAGCCCGCCAGGCGGTCGACGCCCTCCACGGCCGCGGTATCCAGGTGGTCATGATCACCGGCGACGCGCGACAGGTCGCCGACGCCGTCGGCGCCGAGCTCGGCATCGACGAGGTCATGTCCGAAGTCCTCCCCGAAGACAAGGACCACAAGGTCGCCGAACTCCAAGCCCGCGGTCTCAGGGTGGCCATGGTCGGCGACGGCGTCAACGACGCCCCCGCCCTCGCCCGTGCCGATGTCGGCCTCGCCATCGGGGCTGGCACCGACGTCGCCATCGAGTCTGCCGGCGTGGTCCTCGCCTCCAGCGACCCCCGCAGCGTCCTCGCCGTCATCCGATTGTCGAAGGCCAGCTACCGGAAGATGACCCAGAACCTCGTCTGGGCCGCCGGCTACAACGTCTTGGCCATCCCCCTCGCCGCCGGAGCGCTGGCCTGGGCCGGGATCGTCCTCGCACCCGCCGTCGGCGCCATCCTCATGAGCGCGTCGACCATCGTCGTCGCCCTCAACGCCCAACTCCTGCGGCGGTTGGATCTCCGACCGAGCTGAGCCGGGTCTGTCCGATCGCGTGTGTAAACGGCGTCTTTCGGGCACTCGGCAGGCGAGCGGGAGTCGACATCACGCTCGTCGCGGGCGACCACACCTTGCCGGCTGCCGATCCAACCCTGCTCGTCGACGCCCTCGTCTGACCCGATCGTCGACGCGGCGACCCCGTCAGTCGGGCTCTTCGCGGATCCGGTCGACGGGGCCGTTCTCCCACCAGCCGTCGACGCGACTGCGGTGCGAGTCGCCTCGGAACTCGACCTTCACTCCATTGCCATGTTCGGGCTCGATGCTGACCTCGAACCCTGCGTTCGGTGTGGCGTAGTTGACCGTGACGCCTGAGGAGGCAAACCGCAGGGAGACGGATCCGCCGGTCAGGCTGTACGTACGAGTCGTTGCAGGAACGGCAGGCGGTTGGGTCGTCGGGGTCGTCGCTGTCGTGCTCGGCGGGGACGAAGCCGGGGGTGCCGTCGTCTGCGGCGTTCCGGTTCCGTTCGTGGGTGCGGTTGGCTGACCGGAGCCGAGTGTCGGCTGGCTGTTGGCGAGCCCCGTTGTCGTCGTCGTCGGGTCGGGCGAGGTGGTCGACGCATTGTCGGGGACCGTGGTTGTGGTTTCGTCCGAGCGGGCGATCGAGGCTTTGAGTTCTGATGGGGAGACGGGAGCGGGGCGTTCCGTGGTGACCTGTTGACC
>JAPKDO010000459.1 GCA_028822535.1 Acidimicrobiales bacterium | reverse complement strand
CTGCAACTCGGCCTGCAGGGTCCCGATCAGTCCCTCGATGTCGCCCACGCCCCATGCCGACGCCTTCCAGTCGAACTGGCGCAGCCCCGAGTCCTCCGCGCCGATCGCGAAGACGTCGGCGCCGCCGGATGCGAGCTGCTCCGCCATTGAACGCAACGCCCAGGACTTGCCCGACAGTGGCGGCCCGGTGACGAGGACGTCGAGCGTCGTGAGGTCGAACGGAACCAACTCGCCGGTGATGTCGGCGACGCCGATGAATCCGCCCTTGCCGGCGGGGGCGGTCTCGACGGAGCCACGAGGCCCCGGGTGACGAACGAAGGGTTCCAGCGGCGGACCGACCAGGCCAGGTGCGTCGACGTCGATGATGCGAGCGAAGGCCTGCATCGCGTCGTCGTCGTCGACATCGGCGCCGGAGATCGTCGCCACCTGGATCCGGAGACCGTCGAGATAGCCCGCGCCGGGCGGCAAGGTCGAGGTCGACGGCACCCCCAGCGTCGAGGTCTCGCCGGCATCGATGACACGGAGCACCAACCGGTTCGTCATGGCGGCGAAGACCGCGTTCCGGATGGCACCGGATCGGTCGGAGGTCATCACGGTGTGGATGCCGACCTGTCGGCCGTCGAGCACCAGACGGTGGAAGTCGTCGAGCCATTGCTCGCTCGACTGCTCCTGCCCACGCGTGTTCGTCAACGCGTCGACGAGGTTCGTGTAGCCATCGACGAGGAGCAGGATGTTCGGGCCGACGGACGTCGCCCCGTCCTTGGCCGACGTCCGACGTCGGCCGATCTCCGCGTTCAGCGTCGCGATGATCCGGGTGACGACCTCGAGGTCGTCGAGCGTTCCGACCGCGTCGCACTGTGGCAACGCCGTGAGCGACCGGAGCTCTCCGGACGAACAATCGAGCACCATCATGCGCATCGTCCCGCCACCGGCCCGCTGGTCGTCGAGCGCGGCACCAGCGGCGATCGTCCGGAGCACCGTTGTCTTCCCCGACCGGCCGGTACCCAGGACGAGCAGACCACCGCCGGCGGAGAGGTCGACCACGCTCGCCTGCTGCCGTTGGTTGGCCGGGTCGTCGGCGCCACCCAGGAGCACCAGTCGGCCGGCGTCGCGCTCGTAGCCCGGCTCACGTCGCATGCGGTCGGCCGCGGTGAACGGGAACTGCTCGGGCAGGAGTTCGTTCCAGATCTGATCGACTGGCTCGTGGCCGATGGCGAGGACCGCGTCGATGAGGGCATCGAGCTGGGTACGGGGCTCGTCGGCCCCGGCCGCCTCGGCGGAGGGCCCGGCAGCCCCCGGAGCGCCGCCCAGCGGACCGACCAGCACCGGCGGACGGCCGGTCGTGGTCGCGAGCGGAGCAGAGCAGTAGGCCGACTGGAATTCGACGAGCTGACCCGGACCGAGCCGGGCGATGCAACGGCCCTTGAGCGGTACGGGGATCTCGGCGGCGTCGGGGGCGTTGAGCACGCTCATCGACTCGGCCCGGTCGAGCATGCGGAGCGAGATCCGGAGGTTGGTGTTGGCGAGGATGTTGTCGTCGACCGAGGACGATGGCCGCTGGGTGGCCAGGATCAGGTGCACGCCGTAGCTACGGCCACGCTGTGCGATGTCGATCACCTCGGCCACGAACTCCGGCAACTGCTTGACGAGGGTCGCGAACTCGTCGATCACGATGACCAGCGAGGGCGGAGCGTGTTCGGGATGCAACCGCCGCATGTCGGCCATGTCCTTCGCCGCGTGCTCGCTGAACAGGGCGACGCGGCGGCGCAGCTCGGCGCGAAGCGAGACGCGTGCGCGCAGCGCGAGCGACTCGTCGAGGTCGGTCACCCGCCCCGAGACATGCGGCAGGTCCTTGAAGACCTCACTCGACGATCCGCCCTTGAAGTCGATGAAGAGCAGGCTCAGGTCTCGCGGTGACTGATAGGCGACCAGTCCGGCGACGAGCGAGGACACCAACTCACTCTTGCCCGCACCGGAGGTGCCGCCGATCAGCCCGTGGGGACCGTCGCTCACCATGTCGAGGACCAGCGGGCCGTCGGCGCCCGTGCCCACCACCGACTCGATCGCGTAGCCACCCTCGCCGCGGCGATCGACCGACCATTGCTGCTGGACCCATGCGGTCGTCATGTCGTCGACGCCGTGGGCGGCGTAGAGCGGCACGACCCGTGGGATCGAGGCCGTCGAGGTCGCGGACGACGCGTCGCGGAGCGGCGCGAGCGCCCGGGCCACG
>JAPKDO010000458.1 GCA_028822535.1 Acidimicrobiales bacterium | reverse complement strand
GCAGCGCCACCGCCTTGATGGTCGGCATAGACGACACTCCGTACGTCCTCGAGGTCGAGGTGCACGTCGGCGAGCGACGTCCAGCGAGGACCAAAGACCCCTCGGCCGACGCCCCGGGAGTTGTACGAGCGCACCAGATCGAGGCAACCCACGATCCCGGGCATCTCCAGGTCGAGGTCGTGATGGAGCAGGTTGCCGTTGGCGAGACAGATCGGATCGTCGACGAATCCGGAATAGGGCGCCGTCCCCGTGAGCTCGATGCCCCGGACGTCCACCAGGTCGGGGGCATCGTCGAGGCCGCTGGCCTCGAGTGCCGCCTGCACCGCGGCGTCGGCCACGACCGGGTTGCCGTTCTCGTCGTACTGATCGGCAGTGCGGAGTTCGTCACGGACCGTCTTGACGAAGCGCTCGTTGTCGCGCCACCCCTGCAAGAGTGCGACGGCAGCCGGCCCAGATGGCGTGTCCGGATGCTGGAAGCCGCAGCGCGCGGCGACCTGGGCGGCGTACTGCTGGACGCCCTGTGCCTCTTCGGTCAGCGGCGGCCGATCGGTCTTGGACGTGTCGACGAAGTTCGTCAGGTCGTCGAGGTTGGCGGAAGTGACATCGCTCATCGTTCGGTACTCGTCGTCTCAGTAGTTTCGATCGGCTTCGGTCTCATGGAAACCGGGACCCCTGGGCACGGGGTACGGCCCGGGCTCGGGGTTCTGGGCGACGGCCCTGTCCCAGGAGTCGTCTCCGTTGAAGAAGTCGACGCCCTTCTGCAGACGGCCCCGCTCGTCGCTGATGCGATCGGCATCGGACTCGATCTGCGCTGCGCGGTTGTTGAGGTTCTGTTGGTCCATGGCCGTCGCCCATGCCTGGGCCCAGGCGTTGGCGCCATCGATCAGTCCGCTGCGGACATTCCGGTACGACTCGCTCTCGATGGCCCGTCGGTCCGAGAACTCGTCGCCGAAGCTGCCCCGCCACTCGCGGGAGGCAGTCGCTGCCGCCACCGAACGCGATCCGTTCTTCGCCAGCAGGTCGTCGGCCAATGCCCACATCCGCCGAGCGAGGATCAGACTGCCCTCGAAGTCGAAATCGACCACACCCCCGGCGCGGACATCACCCATGGTTGCTCGCTTCTCCTACGTTCTCGAGACCGTTACTGATCCGCCCTCTGGACTGCTTCGATCTGCTCGGACACGTACTTCGTCATCTCGTTCTTCGCCTCTTCGACCTTGGACTTGGCGGACTTGGTGAACCGGCCGACCTGGCCGACGGCGTTCTCCTTCGCCTTGCCTTCCCAGTCGGTGCCCTGCAGCGCCTGCAAGTGGCTCGAGAACTGCTCGCTGATGGCCTGGAAGTAGCTGTTGGCCGTGCCCTTGAAGCCTTCGAGCGCAGGCAGGTTGGCACCCACCGAGTCGTCGCCGGCGGGGACCGCCGGCGCGTTGATCGGCGAGCCGTTGAACTGGATGTCGACGGGCGGGCCGCCGAGCGACGCCGCGATGTTCGATGTCGTGGTCTTCACCGCGTCGGCGATGGCGGTCATGTCCGTGGTGAGGGCGTTGGCGAGGTCTGCGGAGATCTGTCCGCACTTCTGCTTGAAGTCGACGGCGTTGGGGCCGTAGTACTCGATGGACACCGCGTCGCGGACGAGGTTCTCGAGGGACGTCCGGATCTGGCCGAACGTGTCCTGGGCAGAGCCGCCGTAGCTGCGGACGGAAGCGGGGTTCACTCTCACGGTCATTTCGGTTCCTCCTGGAGGATCGTGGATCGGCGTCGCCGTTCGTTCTGTGACTCCGAGGATGAAGGTAACAACGCACCCCGAGAACCTCTACCGATGGAGCGGGGGGAGAACTCCCCCCGTCGGGTCGGGATCATCGAGGTTCTTCGGCGGTCTCGGGGGCGAGGACCTGGACCACCACGGGCACCCGATTGCGTACCCACATGCCCCGGCCGGGGGGCATGTCGAGTCCGAGTCGCAGGAGCGGCAGGCGCACGACACCGATCGCCTCGGCCACCTCGCGAGAGCTGGCGGGCTGCGTGAAGAGCACCTGGCGAGCGGATCGGACCCGCTTGATCACGTCGTTGTTGGAGTAGCCGAACGACGTCGTCGACCCGATGAAACGGATCCGGCGTTCCGATGCGAGCGAGTCGACCGCGGAGTCGAAGTCCATGGACTCGAGGAGGTCGAGATCGTCCATCACGACCACCGCCTCGCCATGAGTGGACTGGTGATCGGATTGGGCGCACA
>JAPKDO010000114.1 GCA_028822535.1 Acidimicrobiales bacterium | reverse complement strand
GTCGGGGCACCGCCGTCGCAGCCCCGGGATCGCCTCGAAGCCGTTCATGTTGGGCATGAGCAGGTCGAGGGTGATCACGTGCGGCCTCGTGGCTTCGCAGACGTCGACCGCCTCGATGCCATCGGTCGCCTCGCCGACCACCGAGATGCCGAACTGGCGGAGCTGCAACTTGAGCAGCAGCCGGATGTCGTCCTCGTCGTCGGCCACGACGACCTCGATCCCGTCGGTGGCGTTCACGAGGACGCTCCGGAGCGGGGGAACTCGAGGCGGGCGATGAAGCGTGTCTCGGTCGATTCGACGGTGACGTCTCCGCCGTCCACCCGGGCGAGCGCCCGTGCGGCGGGGAGCCCGATGCCGAGGCCGGCGCTGCGGGTCACGGCGCTCTCGCCTCGGAAGAAGACCTCGAAGCTGAGATCGATGTCGGACACCACGGCGTCCACCGGCGTAACCACGACGGCCGTCACGGATCTCGCATCGGACTCGAAGGAGATCCAGGGTTCGTCCAAGTGGTACTTCACGGCGTTCGACACGAGGTGTTGCAGCGCGCGCAACGCCATGTCGCGGTGGGCGAACACGGTGCCGTCCGGGCGGCCGTCGACGCGGACGCCGGTGTGCGCGGTGACGGCGTCGGCGACCTCGCCGAGGTCGACCTCGGTCGCCTCGTCCACCGGGTGAGCCGTCTTGACCTCGCTGACGATCAACAGATCGTCGAGCAGTTCCTCGGATCGACGAGCGTTGCGGATCAGCGCCGGGATGATGACGTCGCGCGCCTCGCCGTCGTCGGCATCGACCAACAGTTCCGCCAACCCACGCACGGTGGTGATCGGGGTCCGCAACTCGTGCCCGACCACGTTGATGACTCGCCGACGAACGAGGTCGGTCGCGTCGGCGGAAGGAAGAGGCATGGGCGGTCTTACCGTTCGAAGCGTGCGATGATGAATCGGGGGCAGCACCGTACGCTCGTGTTCGTGGAAACCCAAGCGTATCGGCCCCTGGGCAGGAGGACGTTCCTCGGCGTCGTGGGCCTCGGTGCGACCGGGATCCTCGTCGGGTCGCCCGTCCAGACGGCGATCGAGTCGGCGTTCCGCCCCCTCGCGGACGCCGACGGCACCGGCCTCACGAACCTGTTGCCGACGACGTCGAAGTTCCGTTTCTACAGCGTTGCGGGATTCAACCCGGACGTCTCGAAGGCTGACTACCGCCTGGGCGTCACCGGCATGGTCGACACACCGCTCGAGCTGAGCTACGACGACCTGCTCGACCGCCCGATGGTGGGGATCACCCGGGACTTCCAGTGCGTGACCGGCTGGCGAGTCCCCGATGTCGAGTGGGCCGGCGTCAAGATGTCGGACCTGCTCGACGAAGCCGGCGTCGCCGCCGCAGCGACCCACGTCCGGTTCTTCAGCTACGACGGCGTGTACACGACCACGCTGTCGCTCGAACAGGCGCGTCGCGACGACGTCATCGTCGCCACACAGATGCTCGGCGACGACGTCCGCCGCGAGCACGGGGGCCCGGTGCGACTCTTCGTCGCACCCATGTACGGCTACAAGTCGCTCAAGTGGTTGGCGGGGTTCGAGCTCACCGACACCGTCGAACCTCCCGGGTTCTGGGAGGTGCGCGGGTACGACACCGACGCCTGGGTGGGCGACTCCAACGGGCGCGCCGACGAGCCGACGTCGTGAGCAGGACATGACCGCCGCGACCCGTTGGTCGGAGCGGCAGCGATCCGCCGATTCGCCGCCTCGAGCGCACGCCCACGGCGAGAACGACCGGGCGCACGGCGGATTCGTCGTCCGGTTCGACCGGCCCGAGCGGATCCTCCACTGGGTGAGCGCCGTCGCGGTCCTCGCGGCCGTCGTCACCGGCGCGATCCTCTACGTCGAGCCGTTGGCCGTCGCGATCGGCCGTCGGGAACTGGTCAAGAACCTCCACGTCGTCGCCGGGTTCGCCGGCGTCGTTCCGTTCCTCGTGGTCATGGCCGGTCCGTGGCGGGCCAGCCTGCAACGCGACGTGCAGCGGTTCTCGATGTGGCACGACGACGACGTCCGCTTCCTGCGGCGTCGGACCCGGGCCGGGTCCGAGACCGGCAAGTTCAACGGTGGCCAGAAACTCAACGCCGTGCTCATGTCCTCCGCGCTGTTGGTGATGGTCATGACCGGCACGATCATGAAGTGGTTCGGTCCGTTCCCACTCGAGTGGCGCTCGGGCGCGACGTTCGTCCACGACTGGATCTCGTTCGGTCTCTGGTTCCTCATCCCCGCCCACATCATCAAGGCGCTCGTCACCCCGGGCGCCGTGCGGGGCATGTGGACGGGTTGGGTACGCCGGGCCGAGGCGGAGTCCCGGCCGCGGTGGTGGGAGTCGGTGACCGATCGCGGCGACGGATAGGTTGACGACCCGCAGTTCGAACCCCAAGCTCGACGACAGGAGCGACAGACGTGGACGTACGCATCGGTGTGACCTACACCGGCAAGGAACTCGACATCGACCTCGGTGACGACGCTGATGCCGATGCCGTGCAGGCCGATGTCGATGCCGCGATCGGCGGCGACACGTCCGTGTTGTGGCTGACCGACAAGAAGGGCCGCCGTCTCGGCATCCCGACCGACAAGCTCGCCTACGTCGAGATCGGCAGTTCCGACGCAGAGCGCCGCATCGGCTTCGCCACGTAACATGCGATCGCCTCGTGCCTCGGCTCCCCGGTTCGGCCGGCGCTGGCGCTCGGACCGACCGAACGACCACGCGCGTTGATCCCGCTCCTCGACCGCAAGCTCCTCTTCGTCACCGGCAAGGGAGGGGTCGGCAAGTCGACCGTCGCCGCGGCCATCGGGGCCCTCGCCGCGGACCACGGGAAGCGGACCCTCGTCTGTGAGGTCGACGCGAAGGGCAACCTCGCCGATTTCTTCGAGGCGGGCGAGACGCGGTTCGAGCCCACCGAGGTCGCGAAGAACGTCTTCGCGATGTCGATGAACACCGAGGAATCCCTCAAGGAGTACCTGAGCCTCCAGCTGAAGCTGCCGCTGGTCGCTCGGATCGGACCGCTCGCTCGGACGTTCGATTTCGTGGCGAACGCTGCTCCAGGGGTGAAGGAGATCCTGACCGTCGGCAAGCTCGCCTTCGAGGTGCGGGAGCGGAACTACGACCTCGTCGTCGTCGACGCATCGGCGAGTGGACACATCGTCGGCCAACTCGCTGCGCCGGATGCGATCAAGGACCTGGTACAGGTCGGGCTCGTGCGGGACCAGACCGGGTGGATGATGGACATCCTGGGTGATCCCGCCCAGACCGGCGTCGTGATCGTCGCCGCTCCCGAGGAGATGCCGGTCCAGGAGACGATCGAGCTGGCGGGGCGCCTCCGTGACGAGACCGTCGTCGACCTCGCCGGCGTCGTCGTCAACCGGGTGCTCCCCGAGTTGTTCAACCGGAACGAGGAGGCGCTCTTCGACGAACTCCGGTCCGACGAGATGGTCGACACCCTCACCGAGGCCACGGGCGGTCCGGCTCGACCGGTGCTCGACGCCGCCGACCTGGCGGTGACGATGCGTCGCTCGCGTGCCGGGCACCTCACCCGCCTACGCGAAGAGCTGCCGGACGGACTCCCGCTGCTCTACGTGCCGTACCTCTTCCAGCGGTCGCACGGGGTGCGCGCGACGAAGCGGATCGCCCAGTACATCGGCGAGGAGTTGGGGTACTGATGGCGCGCCGCCGCAAGTCCTCCTCCCCGTCCTCCGGAACGCTCGAACAACTGTTGTCCGCCAAGGAGATCGTGATCTGTTGCGGTTCCGGCGGGGTCGGCAAGACGACCACGGCGGCCGCACTGGGGGCGATGGCGGCGACCCATCTCGGCGGCAAGGTGCTCGTCGTGACCGTCGACCCGGCCCGGCGTCTGGCCAACGCGCTCGGTCTCGAGTCGTTCGGGAACGTCGAGACCCGGGTTCCCCCCGAGGCGTTCACCGCGGCCGGGGTCGATCCCCAGGGTGAGTTGTGGGCGGCGATGCTCGACACCAAGCAGTCGTGGGACGACCTGGTGAAGCGGCACGCGCCCGACGCCGAGACCCGCGACGCCATCCTCGCCAACCCGCTCTACACCAACATCACCGGCCGTTTCGTGCAGAGCCACGACTACATCGCGATGGAGCGGTTGTACGAGATCCATGCGTCGGGGGAGTACGACCTGGTGATCGTCGACACGCCGCCCACCCGGAACGCGATCGACTTCCTCGAAGCACCCGAGCGGATGGCCGACTTCTTCTCGTCGCGGTTGCTCCGGTGGCTGACCGTTCCGTACCGCTCTCGCCTGGTCAACGTGGCGACGAAGCCGTTCTACAAGGTCGCCGACACGATTCTCGGCTCGGCGTTCCTCCAGGACATCGCCGAGTTCTTCATGCTGTTCCAGACGATGTACGACGGTTTCGTCGAGCGGGCCCGCTCGGTCCAGCGCACGCTCGAGGACAAGCGGACCACCTTCGTGGTGGTCTCGACGCTCGAGTCGGCACCGGTACGCGAAGCCGAGTTCTTCATCGACGCGCTCGAAGCGGAGTCGTTCCATCTCGGCGCTGTCGTGCTCAACAAGGTGCTCCCCAAGTACCTGCTCGACACCAAGGCGGCGAAATCGGCCAAGGCGATGAGCGCCGACCCCGCCGCGGTCACTGCTCGACTCCCGTCGGACATCGGTGAGGCCGCCGACGTCGCCCGTGTACTCGAGGAGGTCGGCAACAGCTTTCTGAACTTCCGGGTCGTCGCCGCCCGCGAGTCGGAGCAGCGCAAGGAGTTGGCCGCGCAGCCCGAGGTCATCGCGTCGGTGCCGTACTTCGACTCCGACATCTTCGATCTCGCTGGCTTGTTGCGCCTCGGCGACCAGATCTGGAACTGATGCCGTCGTTCGCCGAGCTCACGCGGTCGCTGACCCCGCTCGACGTCCCCGAGACGCAGCACCTCCAACGCCTGGCGGCTTCGTGGGGCCTCCTCGCCGACTTCTGTTTCTCGGACCTGCTCCTGTTCGCTCCGGTCGGCGACCTCGACGGGCAGGAGTTCGTCGTCCTCGCCCAGGTGCGCCCGACCACCGGCCAGACCGTGTATCGGGGCGATTGGGTCGGGACCCGTCTCGAGGACGCCGAACGCCCCCTCGTCGCCCGGTCGTTCCGCAACGGGGAGATCATCGAAGGCGAGATCCATCTCGCCGTGGTGCGCGAGCGGGTGCGTGTGCTGTGCGTCCCCATCCGGTCCAACGGGAAGGTGATCGGTGTCGTCACACGCGAGTCGGCGCCGTCGATCGGTCGCCAGCACGGCGAGCTCGAGCGGACCTATCTCGACATCTTCAACCGCTTCGCCCGGATGATCGCGTCGGGCGACTTCCCCTATGACGAGAAAGACGACTCGGCCGAGGCGCCACGCGTCGGCGACGGTGTGCTGTTGCTCGATCCGTCGGGCCGCGTCGAATACACGTCACCCAACGCCGTGTCGGCCTTGCATCGCGTCGGCGTGCACGCCAACACCGAGGGTCTGCGCTTCGGCGAGCTCGGCCTCGACGAGTCGCCGATCAAGACCGCGTTCCAACTCCACCAGCCGACGGTGGAGGAGGTCGAGCGGGCCAACGAGATCACGGTGGTGTTCCGCTGTCTCCCGATCACCGACCGCGGTCAGGTGTCCGGCGCCGTGGTCCTCGTACGCGACATCTCCGAGCTCCGTCGACGGGACCGACTGTTGTTGTCGAAGGACGCGACGATCCGCGAGATCCACCACCGGGTGAAGAACAACCTGCAGACGATCTCGTCGCTGCTGCGGTTGCAGGGCCGGCGCCTGGGCTCCGACGAGGGCAAGGCCGCGATCGAGGAGTCCGCACGTCGCATCCGCTCCATCGCGTTGGTCCACGAGACGCTGTCGCGGGAGGCCGGCGACGACGTGCCGTTCGTCGAGGTCGCTCGCGAGCTGTCCCGCATGGTCGAAGAGGGCCTCATCGATCCGACCCGTCCGTTCCGGGTGAACGTGAGCGGCGAGGCCGGGTCCGTCCCGGCAGCGCCGGCCACCTCGCTGTCCGTCGTGTTGAACGAGCTGCTCCAGAACGCGGTCGATCATGCATTCCCGCGCGGCATGGACCTGTCGGACGCTCCCGGTCACGTCGACGTGACCCTCGAGCGGCTCGACGATCGACTGCTGGTGGTCGTGAAGGACGACGGCGTCGGCCTCCCCGACGACTTCGAGGTCGCCGACAGCAAGGGTCTCGGCTTGTCGATCGTGCGGACCCTCGTCGAGACCGAGCTCGGTGGCGAGATCCGCATGGACCGGGACGACGGCCCCGACGGACGGGCCGGCACGATCATCCGCGTCAGCGCCTCGACGAAGGCCTGGTGAGGAACGATGGCGCCAGGGCCGTGGTGACGCGAAACGACCTCCCGTCGCGGGGAGGTCGTTGCGAGTTCTCGTGGAGGCTCCGGATGGAGCGAGCGGGCTCAGGAAGCGCGTTGTTCCTTGAGACGGCGCTGGCGAGCACGGCGCATCTGCCGGCGCTCCTCCTCGGAGGTGCCGCCCCACACGCCGCTGTCCTGGTTGGTGGAGATGGCGTACTCGAGACAGAGACCCTGGACGTCGCACGTGCCACACACCGACTTGGCGTTGGCGATCTGCTCGAGGGCGGGGCCGGTCGTGCCGACGGGGAAGAACAGATTCGGGTCCGTGTCCCGGCAGGCGGACAGCTTGCGCCACTCGTCTCGTTCGAGCGTGAGCGGGATCGTGCGCGACGTTGTCAGAGTCACGGGGCCTCCAAAGGGCGATGGTGGGGTGGGAGTGCCGCCACCGATTGTGACGACGTTCACATGCCTCGGCGGACTAGGGGGCGTCTCGCCGGACTTGCCCACCGTAGCCGTGCACTGGTAGGCGCGCAAGGGTTTTTTCGGAGAGTCGAAACATGAGCGAAACGCCGCTGGTGTACGGGCACCGAGGTGCGTCTGTCGCTGCGACCGAGAACACCCTCGAGGCGTTCCGCATCGCCGCCGAGCAGGGCGCGGACGGCGTCGAACTCGACGTCCGTCGTTCTGCTGACGGGTCGCTGGTGCTGCACCACGATGCCGGCCTGGGCGACGGCCGCATCATCTCGGCGACGCTCGCCGCCGACCTGCCGGTTCACATCCCGACGCTCGACGCCGCGCTGGTGGTGTGCGAGGGGCTCATCGTGAACATCGAGATCAAGAACATCCCGGGCGAACCCGACTTCGACGAGACCTGCTCGCTCGCCGACGAGGTCGTGGCGCTGCTGCATGAGCGCGGCGATCGCGACCGGGTGGTGATCTCGAGCTTCCACCTCCGCACGATCGACCGCGTCAAGGAACTCGCGCCCGACGTGGCGACCGGGTTCCTCTGCATGTTGGACCCGCTTCCTGCCGACGGGGTCGGTCCCGCTGCGAGACGAGGTCACGATGCGATCCACCCGCACCACCTCCTCGTCGACGATGCGCTCGTCGCCGCCGCGCACGCCGCCGGACTCACGGTCAACGTGTGGACGGTGGACGACCCCGACGAGCTGGCACACCTGGCGAGACTCGGTGTGGATGCCGTCGTCACCAACGTCCCGGACGTGGCGCTCGGGGTGCTCCGACGGGAGTGACCGTCAGACCGGGACGACCAGGTGAAGGGAGTCGGGTCGGTGCTCGAAGGTGAGCGATCCCGTGTACCCGAGGAAGTCGCCGTCCACCTGATAGGGGAAGTCGCCGTGGCCGATGATCTCGATCCGGTCGAGGTCGTGGGCCACCAGGGCGTGGCGTGACGACCGGAGGTGGCGCCCCGAACCGATGCCGGAGCCCACGAGCGCCAGCGTCTTGGCGAAGTCCATGGTGCGGATCACCACCACCGACAGGCCGTTGTCGAGCGTTGCTTCCGGCGTGAGGTCGAGGCCGCGATTGCCCAGGTAGGTGTACGGACTCGTGTTGAGCACGATCGTCATGTAGGCGTCGTCGACGATCTGGCCGTCGCCGAGGCGGACCGCCATGCGTGGCCTCGAGTGGTCGTAGTGTCGGAGCCAGGTGGCGAAGCCGGCGTAGACGAAGAGCGGGTGGCCGGCGTAGCGCTTGAGCGATGCGCGTCGTTCGACCTGTTCGACGACTGCGGCGTCGAACCCGAGCCCCGTGTGGAAGAGGAAGCAGCGCCCGTCGACCGAGCCGAGGCCCACCGGGCGGATCGACTCGGCCGCCAGCGCGTCGAGCAGCACGCTCGTGGCCTCGATGGGGTCGTTGGGAAGGCCGATCTGTCGGGCGAAGACATTCGTCGAGCCGCCCGGAAGCGTGGCGAGCGCGGTGTCGGTGCCGATCAGGCCGTTCGCCGCCTCGTTGAGGGTGCCGTCGCCGCCCATGACCACGACGACGTCGTAGCCCTCGTTCGCAGCGCCGAGCGCGAGCCGGGTGGCATGGCCGCGACGGCTGGTCTCGACCAACTCGACGTCGTGGTCGGCCGAGAAGGCCTTGTTGATGACCACCATCGAGCGGGCGGTCACCGACGAGGCGAAGGAGTTGACGATCAGCAGAACACGCAAGGTCTCCGATCCTGCCAGATCCTCCATTTGGACGGGCCCGTCACGGTGCTGACACAATCGGCTCCATGTCTCTCAACGTCGTCGTCTGCGTGAAGCAGATTCCGGACCCGGCTGACCCCGGCTCTCTGGATGCTGACTTCACCCTCAACCGTGCCGGCAAACTCATCCTGGACGAGTCCGACTCCTACGGAGTCGAGATGGCCCTCCAGCTGGTGGACACTGCCGGCGGAGGCGAGGTCACCCTCGTCTCCATGGCCCCGAACGGCGAGGTGTCCGGTCTCCGGACCGCCCTCGCCATGGGCGCTGCCAAGGCCGTTCTGGTCACCGACCCCGAGCTCGCGGGCGCCGGTGCGCTCGACACCGCCCGCACCCTGGCCGGCGCCATGGGCAAGGCCGGTGACTACGACCTGATCCTCGCCGGCGTCGAGTCGTCCGACGGCTACACGGGCACCGTCCCGCAGATGCTGGCCGCCGAACTCGGCCTGCCGATGGTCTCCTTCGCCAAGTCGGTCGAGATCGCCGACGGCAAGGTGTCCGTCAAGCGTCAGACCGAGACCGGCTACCAGGACGTCGAGGCGTCGACGCCCGCCGTCGTCTCCGTGACCGCCGGTGTGGTCGAGCCCCGCTACCCCTCCTTCAAGGGGATCATGGCCGCCAAGTCCAAGCCCGTCGAGGAGGTCGCCGTCGGCGATCTCGGCATCGACGCCGCCACCGTCGGCTGGTCCGGCGCCGGCCAGGAGATCGTCGCCGTCGAGGATGCGCCCGCCCGCGAGGCCGGCGAGATCATCGAAGACGAAGGCGAAGGCTTCCAGAACATCGTGGCCAAGCTCGAAGAGCTCAAGGTCATCTGAGACCCGATTTCGAAACAGAGGAACGAACTATGGCTCTTTCCAAGGTATGGGTCTTCGTGGAGACCGACGAGAGCGGCGCTCTCATCCCGCTCAGCAAGGAACTGCTCACCAAGGCCCGCGACCTGGCCGACACCGTCGAGGCGTTCTACGCCGGTGACGGCGCCACCGTCGCGGAGGCCGTCGGCGCCTACGGCGCCACCGCGGTCAACGCCACCGGCGACCTCGGCGACAAGCTCGGCGGCGCCCCCGCCGGCGCTGCGCTCGCCGCTGCCTCCGGCGACGTCGCCGCGATCATCGGTGGCACCACCTACGACGCACGCGACGCATTCGCCGTCGCTGCCGTGAAGACCGGCAAGCCGGTCATCTCGAACTGCACCTCCCTCGATGTCGACGGCGACGCCCTCGTCACCGAGGTCCCCGTCTTCGGCGGCGAGAAGATCGTCAAGACGAAGTTCACCTCGGGCGGCCCCCAGCTCGTCCTCGTGCGGCCCAAGTCCTACGAGGCCAGCGAGTCCGGCGGCGGCGCCGCCAGTGTCAACGCCGTCGACGTCCCGGGTGACGCCCCGGCGGCCACCGTGCTCTCGACCCACGTCGAAGAGCGCGAGGGGCCGCAGCTCGACTCCTCCCCGATCGTCGTCTCCGGCGGTCGTGGCCTCGGCGATCCCGAGAAGTTCGAGGAGTACATCGAGACCCTGGGCAAGAAGCTCGGTGCGGCGACCGGCGCCACGCGTGCGATCGTCGACGCCGGCTGGGTGCCCTACGCCAAGCAGGTGGGCCAGACCGGCAAGGTCGTCAAGCCCGACGTCTACATCGCCGTCGGCATCTCCGGTGCGACGCAGCACCTCGTCGGCATGAAGGGCTCGAAGAACATCATCGCCATCAACAAGGACCCCGAGGCGCCGATCTTCTCGGTCGCCGACCTCGGCATCGTGGGCGATGTCCACAAGGTCCTGCCGGCGCTGATCGAGGCGCTCGAAGGCAAGTAGCAGACACCCCCGTCCGGCCGCTCACGAGCGGGTCCGGGCGTCAGTACGAACACGACGGCCGCCCCCTCGGGGCGGCCGTCGTCGCGCTCAAGGGCTGTTGAAACCACCCGATCGGGCCATTGTTCGCAATGGCCCGAATCCCTTCTAATCGTAGTGAGACCACCGCGCTCTGTGACCCTGCCTACGGGTCGTGGCGAAACCGGCGCGACGAGCGGTCGGACGCATTCCGGACATCTCGGGTGCGTGCGGCCTGCAGCCCAGTAGTTCTCTGGGTTGCGGGTGATTTCGCTCCCTTCGCCGGTTCCTCCTTATCCGCTCGGAACGTGGTGGAATCACTACGCACACGATTTTGCGTGTTGCCGCAATCACCCGGAGTGGGGAGAACTGGTTCTTAGAACCATATGTCCGAGAGTTCTGACCTCGCCGACCTGGGCGCATCCACCGTTTCGTCGCCGTATCCCGAAGGGTCCATCGTCATGCCGAACACCACCGACACCGGAGTCACCGTGAAGCCAGTCCTGGGTACCTCGCTCCATCGCCAAGGCCTCACCGGCCGGGGCGTGGGCATCGCCGTCATCGATTCTGGCGTCACCGCGCCCGACGAGTTCGGTGAGCGCCTGATCGCCGGCCCCGACTTCACCGCCGATGTCGGCACGGCCGCCGAAGCCGTGGACCGCACGGGTCACGGCACCCACCTCGCAGGGCTTGCTGCCGGCTCCCAGGTCGGCGTGGCCCCGGACTCGCACGTGCTCAGCCTCAAGGTGGCCGGCGAGCAGTCCGAGACCGACGTCGAGGCCGTGATCGCCGCGATCGACTTCACCGTGGCCCACCGCCACCAGCTCTCCATCGGTGTGCTGCTGCTGGCCTTCGGCGCCGATCGGCTGCCCGACGGTGAGCACGACCCCCTCGCCGCTGCCGTTTCCCGGGCATGGAGCTCCGGAATCGTCGTCGTCACCTCCGCCGGCAACACCGGCCTCGAGGCGCCGCTGTCCACCCCGACCCACATCGACGACGTGATCACCGTCGCCGCAGCCGAGCGCACCGACGACGGCTGGGCTGTCTGCGATTTCAGCACTCGCGGAGACGCCAGCGGTCGCCCCGACGTCGCTGCTCCCGGCAAGTCACTCGCCGGCCCGATCGCCTCCGGCACATCCGCCGAGGATGCCCCGGCGTCCTCGATCGTCGCTCCGGGCTTCGTGAAGGGGTCCGGTAGCTCCCAGGCCGCAGCCGTCGTCGCCGGCGCTGCCGCCCTCCTCCTGCAGGCCGACGCCAGCCTCACGCCCGGCGAGGTCAAGCAGATCCTCTGCACCTCCGCCGTGCGCATCGACGACGTCGCCGCCGGCGCCGGTGTCATCGACCTCGACGTCGCCCTCGCGTGCCTCGCCTCCGGGCTCTTCCGCACCGCCCACACCCCAGCGCCCGCCGCTTCCGGCGCCTGGTCTGGCCTCGAATGGGCCGGACACAGCTGGCGTGGTCTCGAGTGGTCGGGTCATGCGTGGCGTGGTCTCGAGTGGTCGGGTCATGCGTGGCGTGGTCTCGAGTGGTCGGGTC
>JAPKDO010000457.1 GCA_028822535.1 Acidimicrobiales bacterium | reverse complement strand
CCGTGTGAGGATGGGCCATGGCCACTTCCACGGGCCGGTGGGACCCCGCCGGCGAGACCACCGAGCTGCTCCAGACGCTGATCCGCAACGCGTGCGTCAACGACGGCACGCCCGAGTCGGGACACGAGGTGCGCAACGCAGACACGCTCGCGTCCTACCTCGGGACCGCCGGGTTCGACGTCGAGACGTACGAGCCGACGCCGGGGCGGGTCACCCTCGTGACCCGCATGGAGGGCACGGACCCCGACGCCCCGAGTCTGTGTCTGAACGGTCACACCGACGTCGTGCCCGTGAACGAGGCCGACTGGAGTCGGGACCCCTTCGGCGGCGAACTCGTCGACGGCGAGGTGTGGGGTCGGGGCGCGGTCGACATGTTGAACCTGACCGCGTCGTTCGCCGTGGTGCTGCGCCATCTCGCGAGCAGCGGGTTCCGACCGAAGGGCGACCTGGTGTTCCTCGCCGTCGCCGACGAGGAACACGGCAGTGCGCACGGCGCCCGCTGGATGGCCGACCATCACGCCGACGTGATCACCACCGACTACGTGTTGACCGAGAACGGCGGCCTCCACGGCGGCGCCGCCGGCTCGCCGAGCGTCGGCGTCAACGTGGGCGAGAAAGGGGTCGCGTGGCGGCGCCTCCGTCTCCGCGGGACACCGGGCCACGGGTCGATGCCGTTCAAGTCGGACAACGCACTGGTCAAGGCGGCCGGCGTCATCAACGCCCTGGCCGAGTACCGCCCGGCCGCCCGCGTCCACGACCTGTGGCCGGTGCAGGTCCGTTCGCTCGGGCTCGACGACGAGATCTCGCGCATCCTCCTCGACCCGATCGCCCTCGACGAACTGCTCGACGACCTCCCCGCGTCGCAGGGCGCACCGTTCCTGTACTCGTGCACGCACACGACGCTGTCGCCCAACGTGGCGACCGGCTCGATGAAGGCCAACGTCATCCCCGACGAGGTGGTGGTCGAGGTCGACGTGCGCACGCTTCCCGGCGAGACCTCCGAGGACGTCGACGCGCACCTGCGGGCCGCGCTCGGCGACCGCTACGACCAGGTCGACGTCGAGGTGATGATGGACGACGCTGCCTCGATCAGTCCTGCCCACACCCCGCTGTGGGACGCGCTCCAACGAGCGGTGTCGGGGCCGTTCCCCGAAGCCACGATCGAGCCCCGCCTCGCCGTCGGTTTCACCGATGCCCGCATCCATCGCGAACTCGGCGCCGTCTCCTACGGGGCGGGCCTGTTGGCACCGACACTCAGCGCCGCCGACTTCGGCTCCCGCTTCCACGGCAACGACGAACGCATCGACGTCGAGTCGCTCGGGCTGACCACGCGGCTCTTCGACGACGTCGTCCGCGACCTCCTCGGCTGAGGCGCGTGCCGCCCCGCCGGGCGTGGTTTCCGGCCACGCAGCCACCAGACTCGGTCCCATGCCCGTGACCCCGGTCCCGACCGCCTCGATGAACGCCGCGTCGCCGACGTCGCGGGCGGTGTTCCGATCGCTCGCCAAGGCGATCGGGGCGACCAACCGGGAGGCCGACGGTCTCCGTCACCAAGCACTCGCCGCCTCCGACGACGACGCGCTCGCCCGACGACTCACCGCGCTCGATGCCGACGACCCGGACGGTGACCTGGGGGTCGAGGCTCGACTCGCCGTCTGGTTCGACGACGTCGATCCGGACCTCGACGAGATGTCACCCGAACTCGCGTCGCGGCTCGCGTCCATCGTCGGGGAGGGCGACGGTCAGGACTGAGCCGGGCCAGACCTCGACGGTTGCGACACCCCTGCTGTCGCCCACGCGCGTCGAGCGCTGATCGACGTCACGCGCCGATGCCGTCGGTGGTGACGCCGACGACGATCATGGGCAGTCGTGGTCACGAGTCCTCCGTCGACGTCCCCGCGCCCGGACCACCGCGCCCCGCGGCGGGGCCGGTGGCCCTTCGACCCGGGGCGCGTCCCGGGGTATTACGGCTGGGTCGTGCTGGTGGCCGGCACGGTCGGCGTGATCGCGTCGATGCCGGGCCAGACCGCCGGCGTGAGCGTGTTCACCGACCCGTTGAGCGAGGCGACCGGTCTCACCCGCCTGCAGTTGTCGGTGAGTTACCTGATCGGCACGGGCACGAGCGGGTTGGTCCTCCCCCGCGCCGGTCACGCCATCGACCGGTTCGGCTCCCGCGTGGTCGCCCTGACGGCGACGCTCGGGTTGGCCGGGACGCTGCTCGGGCTGAGCGTGGTCGGATCGATGTCGG
>JAPKDO010000113.1 GCA_028822535.1 Acidimicrobiales bacterium | reverse complement strand
CGCTCGAGATCTTCGCCGAACCCCTGGCCGATCTCGACGAACTGTCGTTCGTGAACGTCCTCCTCGCATTGCCGGTGAGCTGAGATGTTGCGTTCGGTCCGGTTGACCCTCGTCCTCGTCCTGCTCCTCGCGGTGCAGACGACGTGGATGGCAGACCTCCGCCCCTTCGACGTGCCCGGCGACATCTTGCTCCTGCTCGCGATCGCCGGGGGGATGGCCGCTGGCCCGGTCCGCGGAGCGACCGTCGGGTTCATTGCCGGCTTGGCGCTGGACTTCGTGCTCCTCACCCCGTTCGGTCTGACGGCGCTCACCTACCTCGCCGTCGGCTACGTCGTCGGCACCGTCCACGACGGGGTACTCCGGTCGGCGCCGTGGATACCGATCGTGGTCACGTTCCTGGCGTCGGTCGGCGGCATCGTCGTCTACGTGATCCTCGGCCAACTCGTCGGCCAGCAGTTCCGCGCCGCGAATCTCCCTCGGATCGTCCTCGTGACATCGGTGATGAACGCCCTGCTCGCGTTTCCGGCGTTCCATGTGATGCGCTGGGTCGAGAGAGCCGCCCCCGATCGCATGATGCACCAGCCGCTCCGAGGCCTCCGATGACCGCCGTCTGCTCATGACGAACGCCGAATCGCCCCGTTACCGACTCGCCGTTCTCGCGGTCGTCGTGCTGGCGCTGTTCGCCGCCCTGTTCGCCAGGCTCTGGTACCTCCAGGTCCTGACGTCGGACACCTTCGAACTCCAGGCGGAGTCGAACCGGATCCGAGTCGTCCAGGTGGAGGCGCCTCGTGGCCGCATCCTCGACCGCAACGGGACCGTGCTGGTCGACAACCGCGTGTCGACCGTCGTCACCGTCGATCGCGTCATCTTCAACGCGCTCGACGACGACGAGGCCGCCGACATGCTCAACCGACTGGCGGACGAGATGTCGCGGTACGGGTCGCCGGCCACGGTCGAACAGCTCGTCGACCGTGTGAACGACGTGCGCTACTCGCAGTACGCGCCGGTTCCCGTCGCCGAGGACGTCACCGAGGAGCTCAAGATCTACGTCGAGGAGCACCGCGACGAGTTCCCGTCGGTCGCCGTCGAGCGCACCGCCGTCCGTCGCTATTCGTACGGGACCAGAGGCGCGCACCTGATCGGCTACGTCGGTGAGATCAACGACACCGAACTCGAAGACCGTGCGGACAAGCCCAAGACGTACGAGCGGGGCGACCACATCGGAAAGACCGGCGTCGAGCGGATCTACGAGGACGACCTGCGCGGTACGCCGGGTCGGACCGTCTACGAGGTCGATGCCCAGGGACGACCGGTCCGGATCCTCGAAGATCTGTCCCGGCCACCGATCCCGGGCGACGACGTGTGGCTCACCGTCGACATCACGACGCAGTCGATCGCCGAGGACCTCCTCAAGGATGCGCTCGACGCAGCCCGCAACCGACCACCGAGCGGCGACAACCTTCCGAACGAGGCGCCCGGCGGGTCGGTGGTGGTGACCGACCCCCAGGACGGGTCCGTGCTGGCGATGGCCAGCTACCCGACCTTCGACCCCTCCGATTTCGTGAACGGCATCTCGTCGGCCCGCTATGCCTTCCTCGCCGACGAGGACGGACCCCGGCCCTTGAACAACCGTGCGATCCAAGGCCAGTACGCGCCGGGCTCGACGTTCAAGTTGATCTCGGGGTATGCGGCGCTCGCCTCGGGTCTGCGCGAGGCCGACACCCCCTACTTCGACACCGGCTCCCACACCCTCGAGAACTGCGAAGGTCAGTGCACGTTCAGAAACGCCGGCTCGAAGGCGTATGGAACCGTCGATCTCCAGCGATCGATCACGGTGTCGTCCGACGCCTACTTCTATTCGATCGGTGAGGACTTCTGGAACGCTCGAGGGCGTCTGGGAGAGGAGGCATTCCAGGAGTCGGCCCGACTGTTCGGGTTCGATCAGGAGACCGGTGTGCCGCTGCCGTCCGAGCAGGACGGCCGGATCCCGACCCCCGAGCAACGCAAGGCCCAGTACGACGCGAACCCGGGTGCGTTCCTCGAACGGAACTGGTTCACCGGCGACAACGTCAACATGGCGATCGGGCAGGGCGACGTGGCCGTGACCCCGCTGCAGCTCGCCAACGCCTACGCGACCTTCGCCAACGGGGGTACGCGCTACGCCCCGAACATCGCGACCAAGATCACGCGTGCCGGCAGCGAGAACACCGTGAAGCGGACCTTCGAGCCGCGGATCAACGGGAACATCGATCTTCCCGCCGAATGGCGAGACCCACTCCTGCAGGGTCTGCTCGGCGTGACCGCGAGCGGCTCGGGCACCGCATTCGGCACCTTCCAGGGATTCCCGCTGAACGAGTTCCCGGTCGCCGGCAAGACCGGCACCGCCCAGGTGAACGGCAAGGCCGACACCGCGGTCTTCGCTGCGTTCGGCCCGGTTCCTGACCCGAGATACCAGGTTGCGGTGATCCTCGAGGAGTCCGGATTCGGCGGCACCGCGGCCGCGCCGGTGGCACGGAAGCTCTTCGACCAGTTCGCCGGCATCGCGCAACCACCTGAACTGCAGCCCGGCGGCGAACTGGTCTACCCCGTCGAGGCCGAGGACGAGCCGACGCAGGAAGACCTCGCACGGGTCGGGAGCGCCGACTGATGGAGAACGTCTGATGGACGCCTTCGCCGGCCGCTGGCCCGGAACGACCAGGTCGAGCTCGTCGATGCGACGGAACCCCGCCGCTCCGTGGCGGCACGTCGACCTGATCATGCTCGGCTCGATCGTCGCCATCGCGATCATCGGCACGCTCATGGTGTTCTCTGCCACGCGCGGCAGCGATCCCGACTCGGTGAACACCGGCACGCTCGAACGTCACGTCGTCTTCCTGCTGACCGGTGGCACCACCATGGTGCTGGTGTCGATGGTGGACTACCGCAAGTTCCGCGAATGGGCGCTGATCGCCTACATCGGGGTATGCGCACTGCTGGTCGGCGTCGTGTCGCCGCTCGGCACCGAGGTCAACGGCGCGCAGGCGTGGTTCCAGATCGGCGGCTTCCAGTTGCAGCCGTCCGAACTCAGCAAGGTGGCCGTGATCCTCGTGCTCGCCTCTCTCGGCGCGCAGTTCGGTGGCGACGTCGACGTCCGCCGCCTCGGCGTCTTGTTGGCCGTCCCTGCCGTGCCGCTGATCCTCATCATTTTGCAGCCCGACCCGGGGACGGCGATGGTCATCGTCGCCATCACGATGGGTGTGCTCTTGGTGTCGAACGTCCGGGCGAAACACATCGCCGCGCTCACGCTGCTCGGGCTCACCGGACTGGTCTTCGTGCTCAACAGCGGATTGCTCGAGGATTACCAGAAGAGTCGCCTGACGGTGTTCCTGAACCCGAGCGCGGGTCTCCGCGAGGAGGCCTACAACCTCAACCAGTCGAAGATCGCGATCGGGTCCGGTGGGATCCTCGGCAAGGGGATCTTCGAGGGAACGCAGACGCAGCTCGACATCGTCCCCGAACAGCACACCGACTTCATCTTCACCGCGGTCGGTGAGGAACTCGGCTTCATCGGCGCTGCCACGCTGCTGGTGCTGTTCGGGATCCTTTGCTGGCGGATCTGGCGGATCGCGCAGCTCTCGCGCGACCAGCTCGGTCTGCTGCTGTGCGTCGGCGTCCTGTCGATGATCGTGTTCCAGATGTTCCAGAACACGGGGATGACGATGGGCATCATGCCCATCACCGGGATCCCGTTACCCCTGGTCAGTCATGGTGGATCGAGCACGATCGCGCTGTTCGCCGGCCTCGGACTGGTGCAGAACGTGCACATGCGCCGCTTCAGCTGACGCGCTCCAGGCGGACGAGCAACGCGCTCTCGGGAAGCAGTCGGGGGAGTTGGAGTCCGATCATGGCCAGAGCACGCCCCGTGGCCTCCGTCCCGTCCGCGACCCAGTCCGGCTGTGTCATGGCGAGCCCCGTCGGGTCGCCGGGCATCTCGATCCTCGAGACGCGATAGGTCTGGTCCGGTTCGAGGCCACGGATCTCCAGGCGCGGTGGGAGCGGGGCCCGACCCGTCGCCATCTGCGCGACCGAGAACACAGCCTCCGATCGGTCGGTCGCCACCACGCCGTGGGCGACGGTGGCGTCGTCGGGTGGATCGAGTCGGACCTCGTCTCCGCTGTGCAGCAACGGGCGCAGTTCCTTGTGGAGTCCGATCCATGCCCCCAACTTCTCCAGGTCGCGGTCCGACGCCTCGAGCAGGTTCCACTCGACGCCGAGATGCCCGAAGAGCGCCGTCGCCGCCCGGAACGCGAGGCGATGTGTGCGGCCGGTGGTGTGCGCCCTCGGTGGTCCGATGTGTGCGCCCATGACCTCGGGTGGGAGGAAGGTCGAGAACCCCCGCTGGATGACTTGGCGCTCGAGCGGGTCGTTGCAGTCCGACGTCCAGATCCGTTGCGTGAACTCGAGGATTCCGGCGTCGGTGCGCCCGCCGCCCGACGCGCACGATTCGATCTCGACGTCGGGGTGACGGTCCCGGAGCGTGCCGAGCAGGCGGTAGAGCGCGCTGGTCTGCGCGTGGCTCCCCGGTGCCACGACGTCTCGGTTCATGTCCCACTTCACGAACGAGATGTCGTGGTCGGCGAGCAGTCGATCGAGGGCATCGAACACGTGGTCCCAGCACGCGTCGACGGTGAGATCGACGACCAGTTGGTTCCGGCCGGTGAGGTCGTGGTCGCCGAGCACCCAGTCCGGATGGGCCCGGTACAGGTCCGAGTCCGGATTGACCATCTCGGGTTCGACCCAGATGCCGAACTCCATGCCGAGACCGGTGACGTGGTCGATCAGCGGCTCCAACCCGTCCGGATGGGCGTCGCGGGACACGAACCAGTCGCCGAGCCCGGCGGTGTCGTCCCGCCGATCGCCGAACCAGCCGTCGTCGAGCACGAAGCGTTCGACCCCGACCCGTGCCGCCCGGTCGGCGAGCGTGCGGAGCGTGTCGAGGTCGTGGTCGAAATAGACCGCCTCCCAGGTGTTCGCCAGGACCGGCCGAGGGCGCTCGGGGAGGGTGCGCCGGACATGGCGGTGGAACTGCTGGCTGCACGCGGTGAGTCCGGTCCCGGCGGTCGCGAGAAGGGTGGGAGCCTCGAACGTCTCGCCGGGAGCGAGCGAGATCTCGCCCGGCGACGCGAGCGCGCCCGACTGCACGAACCGACGACCATCGGGGAGGCGCTCGAACCGGGTGGTGTGGCTCCCGCTCCAGGCGAGATGCACGCCGTGGACGTCGCCGTGGTGTTCCCCGAAGCCGACCGGACCGGCGAAGCCCACGGGGACCGAGTCGTGGCCGGTGCGGCCGCGACGGGTCTCGACGAGGTGTGTCCCGGCCGTCCAGGGGAGCCGCAGCGGTTGGAACTCCGCGCACCACTGTCCCGTGAGGCGGAGCACCTCTGTGGCCGTGTCCGGCAACGGGAGTGTTCCGGCGAGATGGTCGACGAAGAGCGGCGCGTCGCCGTCGTTCGTCACTCGCAGGTCGACAGCGATGACGTCCTCGACGCGGATCGTGCCTTCGACGCTGATGCCGGCGTCGTCGTCGGTGCAGCCGAACCAGAAGCCGTCGGCGGTCTCGGACCACCGATGACCGGAGAAGCGTGCCGCCACGGCGCCTCTCGCCCGGTGACACTCGAGCCCGGGACGTCCGGCGAACCCGTCGGCGGCGGTCGGCACGAGGGACAGGGTCGCCGGCACGTCGAGCGTCGCCGGGGCGCTCGGCCGGTCGACAGCGGCACGGGCGACGACGAGGTCGTCGGCGCCGGCACCCCAGTGCACGATCGACGGCACGTCGGTCGAGACGTCGATCACGACGCAGAGGTCGTCCGAGCCGAGTTGCACGAGGTCCACGCCGGCACCCTTCCACGTCGCCGCTGTCTGCGTGACCGTTCAGGGATACGGGCAGGTCGTCCGGTAGCCTGTGGCCACCGTGCCCATGACTTCCTCGTCATCGTCGGGCGCGACCACCGACGTGTGGCCGGCGCTCGAACGACATCTCGCTTCCGTGGCGAAGCCGGCGCGCTACATCGGACTCGAAGATGGAGCGCCGTCGTCGTCTCGCGCGCCGGGGAAAGCGGGCTGGCTCCTCTGCTATCCCGACACCTATGAGATCGGCCTTCCCAACCAGGGATTGCAGATCCTGCGGGAGATCCTCAACGAGCGCGATGATGCGTTCGCCGAACGGGGCTACGCGGTCTGGACCGACCTCGAGGCGGTGATGCGGCGCGAGAAGATCCCGTTCTTCTCGATCGAGACCCACGCCCCGGCTGCCAGCTTCGACGTGATCGCCTTCAACCTGTCGGCCGAGCTCGTCTACACCAACGTCCTCAACTGCGTGGACCTCGCGGGTGTTCCGGTACGCACCGCCGACCGGGCCGACGACGACCCGCTGGTCATCATCGGCGGGCACTGCACCTACAACCCCGAACCGATCGCCGACTTCGTCGACGTCGTGGTCCTGGGCGACGGCGAAGAGGTCGTCGGGGAGATGACCGAGGTCATCGCCGAGTGGAAGCGTGAGGGCAAGACGCCCGGGTCGCGCGAGAACGTGCTCCGTGCGCTCGCCCGCATCGAAGGCATCTACGTCCCGTCGCTCTACGACGTCGCCTACGACGGCGAGTTCCTGGCCGAGGTCACGCCCCGCTACGCCGACGTCCCCGAACGGGTCGAGAAGCGCACCGTCGCCGACCTCGCCGAGTGGCCGTACCCGAAACAGCAGCTCGTACCGCTCACCGAGGTGGTCCACGACCGGCTCAACGTCGAGGTCTTCCGGGGGTGCACGCGCGGATGCCGCTTCTGCCAGGCGGGGATGATCACCCGACCGGTACGTGAACGTCCGGCCGACCAGGTGCGGACCATGATCGACGAGGGCCTCCAGCGCACCGGCTACGACGAGGTCACCCTCACCAGTCTGTCGACGGCGGACTTCTCGGGCATCGAACAGACCGTCTCCGACGTCATGAACCTCGACACCGGTTGCGGCGAGCCCGGGACGCAGCCTCCGATCACGCTCGGCCTGCCGTCGTTGCGGGTGGACGCCTTCACGGTCGGGCTGGCCAACAAGATCCAGAACGCCCGCCGGACCGGCCTCACATTCGCCCCCGAGGCGGGCACATGGCGGATGCGTCAGGTCATCAACAAGCTCATCCGTGAAGAAGACCTCTACGGCGCCGTCGGCTCGGCCTACAGCCAGGGTTGGCGCCGGATGAAGCTGTACTTCTTGACCGGGTTGCCCACCGAGACCGACGAAGACACGCTCGGCATCGCGGAACTCGCCAAGAACTGCGTCGAGTTGGGCAAGGAGCACCACAAGAACCCGAGCGTCACCGTGAGCGTCGGTGGCTTCGTGCCCAAGCCGTTCACGCCGTTCCAGTGGTTCGGCCAGAACACGGAAGAAGAACTGCGCCGCAAGATCAACCTGCTGCGTGACGCCACGCGCAAGGTGCACGGCGTCAACCTCAAGTGGCACGACTCGCGCGCCTCGGTCATCGAAGGGTTGCTGTCCCGCGGCGACCGCCGCCTGGGCCGGGTCATCGAACTCGTCTGGCAGCGGGGCGGCACGTTCCAGGAGTGGTCCGAGCACTTCAGCATCGACCTCTGGCTCGACGCGATGGCCGAGTGCGGCCTCGACCCCGACTGGTACATCCACCGGCACCGCACCGAACACGAGGTGCTCCCGTGGGACCACCTCTCGGCCGGACTCCACAAGGACTTCCTGTGGATGGACTGGACCGACGCCCTCGCCGAGGTCGGCCTGCCCGACTGCCGCTGGACGCCCTGCTACGACTGCGGCGCCTGCACCGGCTACTCCATCGAACACATCGTCGCCTCGGCCACGCCCCCCGCCGGGGGCAGCCAGGGCACCGGCGTCGACCTGACGCAGGGGCACACCGTCCCCGTCGAGTTGACGCCCCGCAAGGTGGGGGCGCAATGACCCCCCCACAGAAGGAACGAATCCGGATCCGCTTCTCCAAGTTCGGGCGCATCCGCTTCACATCCCACCGGGATCTCGCCCGGGTGTGGGAGCGCAGCCTGCGCCGCACCCGGCTCCCGGTCTCCTACAGCGAGGGCTTCTCACCCCGGCCGAGGCTCCGCTTCGGTCTTGCCCTCGCCACGTCGCACGAGTCGTGCGGCGAGTACCTCGACGTCGATCTGGTGCCCGGCACCGATGTCGACGTCGACACGCTGGGAGGGCTCGTCGATCCGACGCTTCCCCCCGGTATGCGCGTCCAGGGAGTGACCAACGTCGCCCCTGGATCACCCAGTTTGCAGGAAAGCGTCAGTTCCTGTTCATGGTTGGTCGAGGTCCCCGATCTCGGCCCGGCCCGTGCTTCCGAGTACATCGAACAGGCCCTGGCGGCACGAGAACTGCCAGTCACACGGACTCGGAAGGGCAAGGAAGTCACCGATGACATCCGCCCGTCCCTGTTCTCCCTCCGCATCGCCGAACCCGACGAGTGCCCGCCCGCTGCGCAATGGCAGCCGGCCGGCGTCCTGCTCCGGGCCGAACTGGCGACACAGCCCCGTGCGTGTCGTCCGGCCGAGCTGCTCGCGGCGTTCGACGGTGCACCCCAGGAGGGCCGTGTGGTCCGGCTCCACCAATGGACGACGGTCGACGGCGACCGGCGCGAGCCCCTCGAGGTGCACGTGACCCCTGAATCGGGTCAGCACCTCGTCGAGACGCTCGCCCCGCCGGCGACCACGCACGCAACGGCGCGTGCGTCATGAGAAGGGAATTCCACCATGACCGACACCCACACCGGGTCGGCGACACCGAACGACCGCCCCGAGGGCGCCAGCACTGACAAGACGCCGGCGAAGCCGAAGATCGGGGACACTCGGGCAGCGCCCCCGGCGCCGAAGACCGAGGACGGCGGCGACGGACGCCAGCGCAACCGGTCCCGGGGGCGCGGTGGCCAGAACAAGCAGAAGGCGCCGTCCGGCGACCAGAAGCAGCGCCAGGACGGAGACGGTGGGGGAGGCGGGAACAAGAACCGCAACCGCCGTCGTCGGCGCGGCGGCAAGGGTCGTGGCCAAGCCAACAAGCCGGTCGAGTTGGCCACCGACATCGACGCGGTCGAACTGGACGCAGAACAGCTCGAGGCCCGCAAGGGCAAGCACCGCAACGGCAAGCCTGTCGGCCGTTACCTGATGGCGGTCCACAAGACCGACAAGGCCACGCAGATCGCGGTCCTCGAGGGGCGCAACCTCATCGAGCACTACGTCTCCCGGCCCGCCGACGACATCAGCCAGATCCACGGCAACATCTATCTCGCCAAGGTCGCGAACGTGCTCCCGGGCATGGAGGCGGCGTTCGTCGACATCGGGACGCCCAAGAACGCCGTGCTCTACCGCAGCGACGTCTCCTACGACCCCGACGACGTCGAGGGCGGGGGCAAGCCCCGGATCGAGGACGTACTGAAGGCGAAGCAGACCATCATCTGCCAGGTCACCAAGAACCCGATCGGCGTGAAGGGTGCCCGTCTGACCCAGGAGGTCAGCCTGCCCGGACGTTTCGTGGTGCTGGTTCCGAACTCCTCGACGTACGGCATCTCCAAGCGTCTGCCGGACAACGAACGCAAGCGTCTGCGCAAGATCCTCGACGGTGCGAAGCCGAAGCAGCACGGCGTGATCGTGCGAACCGCGGCCGAGAACGTGACCAGCGAGGAGATCGCCAACGACGTGAAGCGTCTGGTGGCGCTCTGGGACCAGATCGAGGGTCTCGCCGACAAGTCCCAGGCGCCCACGCTGCTGTACCGCGAACCCGATGTCGCCGTCCGCGTGATCCGGGAGGAGTTCTCGAACGACTACCGCTCGGTCGTGATCGACGACAAGGAGCTCTACGACGACGCGCTCGACTACGTGTCGGGCATCACGCCGGCGCTGGCCGACCGGGTCCAGTTCTACGACACGGCTGAGGAGAAGCTGCCGCTGTTCGAGCGTCACCACGTGCACGAGCAACTCCACAAGGCCCTCGACCGCAAGGTGTGGCTGCCATCGGGCGGCTCGCTCATCATCGAGCACACCGAGGCGCTCACCGTCATCGACGTGAACACCGGCAAGAACGTCGGCAAGTCGAACCTCGAGGACACCGTCTACAAGAACAACCTCGAGGCGGCCGAGGCCATCGCGCACCAGCTGCGGCTCCGCGACATCGGCGGCATCATCGTCATCGACTTCATCGACATGGAGATCAAGAAGAATCGTGAGGACGTCGCACGAGCGTTGCGCGAGGCGCTCGCTCGCGACAAGACCCGGACGCAGGTCTTCGACATCTCCGAGCTCGGCCTGGTCGAGATGACCCGCAAGCGCATCGGCGAGGGCCTGCTCGACAGCTTCACCGACACCTGCGAGGTCTGCGCCGGTCGTGGCATGGTCTTCGACCGCGCCCTCCTGAACGAATGAACATCGAAAATTTCGTGGATCGGCTGCCGACGTAGGGCACGAATCCACGAAATATTCGGAGTGGGGTGTCCTGGGGTTGGCCATGAGGTCGGGCTGTCCGTAGAGTGTCAAACCTTATGTACGCAGTCATCGCCAGCGGCGGGAAGCAGCATCGGGTCGCCGAAGGCGACGTCATCGAGGTCGAGCGCCTCGGCGTCGACGACGGCGAGGCGGTCGAGCTCCGGCCCGTCCTACTCGTCGACGGCGACACCGTCCTCGCGACCCCGAACGATCTCGGTGGGGCCTCCGTGTCCGCCCGAGTCGTCGGTGATGCCACCGGTCCCAAGATCAACGGCTTCACCTACAAGAACAAGACCAACATCCGGAAGCGGTGGGGTCACCGGCAGCGCTACCAGCGCATCGAGATCACCGGCATCAGCCGCTGATCACACGATCTCGTAGAGGTTCTCTCGTATGTCCAAGACCAAGGGCGGCGGTTCCACACGGAACGGTCGTGACTCCGAATCCAAGCGCCTCGGCGTGAAGGCCTTCGACGGCACCGCTGTCACGGCCGGATCGATCCTCGTCCGCCAGCGCGGCACCAAGTTCCACCCCGGCCTCAACGTGGGCAAGGGCGGCGACGACACGCTGTTCGCCACCACGGATGGCGAGGTCAAGTTCGGCTCTCGTAACGGCCGCAAGCTGGTCGACGTGTTGCCTCAGCCCTAGCGGGCTTCCGCAACCTGACGAGTGCTTCGCATTCGTCCACATCTCGCAGTACGCAACGGTGCCGTGACCTCTGGGTCACGGCGCTTTCGCGTCCGCACCCGGTGACGCGTTACACTGTAACGCAGGCGGATCTCGACGATCCCGTGCGGGTGACAGTCCTCGGCTGTCACCCGCAATCGGGTTTGGAGGGTCGATGACGACAGCAGGGGACGGCGAACTCGAGCGGCGGATCGTCGCATCGGCGATCGCATTGGCCGAGGAGTTCGGTCTCGAGGCGGTCACCGTCAACGCCGTGGCGCAGCACGCCGGCGTCAGCCGTCCGACGGTCTACCGCCGGTTCCCGAATCGAGCGGCACTGGTCTTCGAACTCCAACTGCTCGCTGTGGTGCCGGTCGACATGCCCGACACCGGGACGTTCCACGAGGACCTGCGCCAGGCCACGACGTATCTGATGGCGGGACTGCGGGCCTGGGACCGGACGCTGCACGGTGAACGGCTGGCGCTGATGGCAGCGGACCCGGACTTCGCCGCCTACGTGTGGCGAGAACGTTGGATACCCGACCGCGAGGCGGTCGCCGCGATCTGGGATCGAGCGGTTGCCCGTGGCGAGGTCGATCCCGACGTCGACGGTCGAGCCGTGATCGACGACCTGGTGTCTGCCGCGGTCTTCCGGGTGCTGTTCTGGCACGAGAACTCCGACGACTGGATCGGGCCGTATGTCGACCGGTTGTGTCGAGGTGTCCGCCGCTAGTCGGCGAGACCGACCGGCAGGGTGTCGCGCTCCCAGCCGAGGTGCTCCAC
>JAPKDO010000112.1 GCA_028822535.1 Acidimicrobiales bacterium | reverse complement strand
AAACGGAATCCGCGAGCGAGCGACCACACGAGCGCGCCGAACCGATCGACCAACTCCGCCCACGCAGCCGAATCCTCGGCGGCGGCGAGGAGCTCGGCGACGGGGCGTTCGGACACATGCGTCACCTTACGGTCGACCGATGCCGTACTGGAGATCCACCATCGCACGTGAGACAGGACGATCTCGCGAGCTCCCTGATACACCGAGACCTCTCGACGTCACGAGCCGAACGCGACGAACGAACCCGCTGCGGCCAACGCCGATGCGCCAGCAGCTGGTCCCGCCCCCGGGTCCACCGGCTCGTTCCGGGCCATGCACAACGCCTCGTCGGGTCGGCGCCCGTCGCGCAGAGCGACGTGGAAACGGGTCAGCAGGCTCGCGGTGGCCTCGTCGTGCACCGGCACCAGCGGGGCAACGAGCGACGCCGCACCCGCACCGAGCACGGCGGCGGCGAACCCTTGGATCTCGTCTCCCGAGGTGGTCGCGACCGAGCCCACATCGCACGCAGACAGGACGATGACCGGTGGCAACTCGCCCAGGCGCTCCAGGTCGTAGACGCGGATGTCGCCGTCGGCCATCTGGATCGCACCGAGCTGCGGGTTGTCCGCCCGGAAATGCCCGTGCGCGGCGAAATGCGCCAGGCCGACGCCGGACATCCCGGCGAGGACGGCCTCGACCGAGGCGTCGTCCCCCACCAGGAGGCGAACACCGTCACGGCCAGCGGCGATACGTCGGACCTCCGATTCGGCGCCGACGAGGCCGGGGCCGGCAGCGACCAGCAACCCCCGGTGTCGATCCACCTCGCGCGAGCGTGCCTTGAGCCACGCTTTCGCCGACGGCGCGACGACGAAGGGCCGTTCCCGCAACGCCGGCAGCGCAGACCACGGGACCGAGTGCAGCAGGCCGGTCGGGACCACCACGACGGGACGCGTCGACCCGAGTACTCGTGCACCGAACAGACTCGACGACACGCGGTCGCCCGCAACGGTGAGCGCGGTCCTCGCCGCGTCGATCGAGCGAGTCGATCCTGCAGCGCGGGCGAGGCGCTGGAGGCACGAGCGCATCGACGCGATCTCGTCAGCGACCTCCGAGACCGAGCCGACGGGATACCGCGACGCCCGACCGTCCGCGACCACGACGGCGTGCAGACGGTCGCGATGGGCGACGAAGGACACCAGGACCCGGTCGTCGAGCGCATCGGCCAGCGCCGCAGGATCGAACCGGTCGCGCGGTTCGGTCCCGTCCCCACGACCTCGGCGGACGCGATCGCGGACGGCGGTCTCGAGGCGAGCACGCTCGGCGTCGACCCCGATTCCACCGGCGCGCCGTTCGGCATCCGTCGCACGAAGCGCTGCGAGCAGCCGCTCGATCTCCGGATCGGGGGATGCGACCACGGGAGCGACGAGTGCGCCGGCGCGCCATGCCTCCGACGCTCGCAAGAGGTCCCGGGGTCCGCGGTCCAACGCCAGTTCGACGAGCCACGACGCGAGCCGATCGCCGATCGTGGAGATGGTCGCACGGAGGTCCGTCGCCGCCATGGTGGTCCGGTACCCGGCGATGGTGTCGAGCCCGGCATGGATCGCTCGCCGGGCGCCCGGCTCGTCGCCCCGGATGTGTCGGATCATCGCCTCGGCCTGCCAGCCCTGCACACGGTGCACGGCCGATCCCTGCCGGCGAGACACGGCGACCGGCCCGAGTCGTTCGATCGCCCGCGCGGATTCCCCCGCGTGATGCCACAGCGACCCGGCGAGCGTCGCGATCGACCGCCATTCCGCCCACCACTCGGTCGGGCGCAACGAGGCCGCCAGCGTGTCGGCGCTCGAGGCCACGTCCGCGAGGGTCGTGCGGTCAGGACCCTCGGACCCGAGCCGGAGGCCCCACCCCACCGACCCGTGCTCGGCGAGGAAGGCGATGGCGTCGGCGACGAGGCGCCACGAGACGCGACCCTGCCCGACGAAGGCGGCTGCCGCGGCGCGCGCCGACGACATTGCCGTCGCCCGGTCACCCGCAGCGAGCGCGATCCGAGCGAGGACCAGATCGGCCTCGGCGACCTCGACCTCGTTCTCGCTGTCGTCGAGATGAGCCCGCGCTCTCTCGGAGACCGCGAGCGCCTCGGCGGCCATGCCGGCGCCCATCAGCACCTCGGCGCGGTCGAGCAGCACCACCGACGCCGAACGGGCGTCGACCACGTAACGGGGATCGTCCTCCCGCACCTGGTCGAACCACGAGAGCGCGCCGGGGACATCGCCTCGACGGCCATGGAGGAAGCCGAGATTGTGGCTGCACGATGCGACCTGGAACGCGTTGCCCATCTCGCTCGCGAGCGTGCGCGCTCGCAGCAGGTCGTCCTCTGCCCGCTCGAAGCGGTGGAGGTAGGTGGCGGCGATCGCGCGATTGCTGCGTAGGCGGACCTCGAGCACGGGGTCGCCGGCCGCCTCGACGGCTGGCGCCGCCCGGTCGAATGCCTCCATCGCAGCATCGAGATGACCCGCGCGCTGGAGGATCAACGCCCGCTGCATGATCACCCGACCCGCCGCGACGTCGTCCAGGCCGGTCTCGGCGTCGGCCAGTTGGTCGAGCGCGGCCTCGATCTCGCCACGGTACGCAAGCACGAGGGCTCGGCTGCAGCGGATCTCCGACGCCAACTCGACCTCCGCTGCCGCCTCCGCAGCGTCGATGCCCGCCAGGAATCGCATGTCGGCATCCGCCAGCTCGTTCTGTTCGCGAGCCGCGAGGCCGGCTGCCCACCACGCGAAGGCGCCGAGCGTGGTCCGGCCTGCGTCCGCCCCGAGGCAGCGCAGCACATCCGCTGCCGACGCCGCGACGCCTTTCGGGTCGTCCTCGACGCGATCGATCGCTCGCCGCATCTCTTCGATGGCGTCGCCCATGGGTGACGGATCGTAGGTCCGGACCGATTGCGTAGTGTCGCTCCCCCGAACCTGTCCACGCTGGAGAGCACGCGATGAAATCGGCCCACGAACCCGACACCACCGCCCCGATCGACGTCTGGACACAGCTCGATCGGCACCGGATCGAAGCCGCCGATGACACGAGCGGTCGACCGTACGCTCGCCGGCGAGACGAGGTGCTCGTCGATGTCTCCGAGGCTCCGAGCCGCCTGCAGAAGCAGGCCCTCGAGGTGCTGGGCAACGGCGCCACGACGAAACGAGCCGACGTCGTCGTCGGGATCCGTCGCTTCACACTCGACGGCATCTCGGTCGATGACGCCCTACGGCGGCTGCGTGATGCGGGCCTGGTCGCACAGCCGAACCACGTGTGGTGGGCCGCCCCGAACTACCTCGGCAACCCCAATTACCTGGGTAACCCGATGTATCTGGGCAACCCCAACTACCTGGGCAACCCCAACTACCTGGGCAACCCCAACTACCTGGGGAATCCGGTCGCGAACACCGCTCGCCCCGCAGCGGCGCCCGCCGCGTGGCCCGAGCGGACGGTCCCTGCGGCGGGGCCGGGCACGTACAGCCGACCGACCGTCGCCGTTCTCGACACCGGACTGCACGCCGACCCCGGGTCGGGCAAGGCGATGCACCCGTGGTTGGTGGACCATTGCCACGTCGACGGCGTCGTGGACTCCCCCGACCCGACGGTCGCCGACGATCTCGACGAGGCCGACGCCGACGGCGACGGCTGGCTCGATCGGGAGTCGGGACACGGGACGTTCATCTCGGGCATCGTCCGCCGTCTCGCCCCGGACGCCGACGTGGTCGACGCCGGTGTGCTCACCAGCTTCGGTGACGGTGACGACTTCACGGTCGCGACGGCACTCCGACGACTCGTCACCGACGTGCCGGGCATCGACGTCGTCAACCTGTCGTTCGGCGGACACACCGAGGACGATGCGATCCCGATGACGATCGCTGCGGTCTTCGACACGGCCCGAGGCCTTCCCGATGCTCCCGTGTTCGTGGCCGCCGCCGGGAACGACGCATCGTGTCGACCCACGTGGCCGGCAGCGCTACCCGACGTCATCGCGGTGGGCGCGCTCGACGCCCGCGGGCCGGCGTGGTTCTCGAACTGGGGTCCGTGGGTCGATGCGTGTGCTCCCGGCGTCGACGTCGTCTCGACGTTCCTGCCGATCGATGCATCGGTGCGGTGCGGGTACGCCGACGCCGAACCGTTCGGGGCGGGCTGGGCGACGTGGAGCGGGACCTCGTTCGCCGCACCGAAGGTCGCAGCTGCCATCGCCGACCACATGTGCCGGTTCGCCACATCGGCGCAGGAGGCGGCCGCGGTGATCGTCCACGACCGCCGACGCTTCCGGATCGGAGACCTCGGCGTGGTCGTCAACCTCGTCTAGAAAATCTGATCGATCGCGTATCAGGGGTGGCCGGGCGCCGTCTCGTTGCCCGTGCGATGCGAGGACACACACAGGGTGGCGGGAACGACCGCCGACGCGGCTGCGGCCGTGGCGGTCGGAGCCTCGCGTCGCACCATTCCCGAGGAGACGCGGCACCTCCCCCGCCGCTTCCTCGTCGTGCACGCCGGCCGGGTCGGCGGACCCGGCCGGCGGCGACGACCGCCGTCGCGTTGACCATGGGGCTCGAATGGGGTCCCGATGATGCGGACCCGCGGTCGATCACCCATAGCCTTGCACCGTGGAGTACGAGATCGTCCGGCGCCTGGCCCGGGGTGGCATGGGCGTGGTCGATCTGGCACGCGGCGACGATGGTCAGCTCGTCGCTCTCAAGCGCCTCGGCCTCCACGGGACGGCGTCCGAGATGCAGGACGCCCGAGCGCGGTTCGAGCGTGAACTCGCAGTCCTCCGATCGGTCCGCCACGACGCGATCGTTCCGCTCCTCGACGTCGTAGACGACGACGGGGACCTCGTCCTCGTCATGCCGTATCTGGGTGGGGGCAACCTCTCCGAACTCGTTGCCGCCGAGGGCCCGCTCCCCGACGACCGGGTCCGGGCGATCGCCGCCCGACTGCTGCCGGCGCTCGCGGTCGCGCATCGGGCCGGCGTCGTGCACCGCGACATCAAGCCAGCCAACGTGCTCTTCGACGACGAGGGCCGCGCCCACGTCGCCGACTTCGGCGTCGCGACCACGCGCGACGACACCGGCGGGCTCACGCGAACCGGGATGGTCGTCGGCACCCCTGGCTTCCTCGCCCCGGAACAAGCCCGTGGCGAGCCCGTCACCGCCGCCGCCGACATCGCTTCGCTCGGCGCGACCCTCCACTTCGCTGCCACGGGCAAGAGCCCCTACGCGGGCGGCGAAGCCGCAGCGGTGTTGCTCCGCACCGCTCGGTCCAAGCCGAACGTCGACCGATCGCTCGGACGCGACCTCCGGCGCATGCTGACGTCGATGCTCGACGGCCGGCCCGAACGACGTCCGACCGCCGCCGCCTTGGCTGGCGGTGCCGCCGACACCGACCCGCTTCCGGTCATGGCACGGCGGCAGCGGCCGTGGCTCGTGGTGGGAGCGACGCTGGCTGCGTTGCTCGTCGCCCTCGGCGTGCGTGCGGCCATCGAAGGGAACGACGAGGTCGCTACCGAGGCGACCACCACCACGACGTCGGCGGGTCCGACGACCACCGAGTGCGCCCCGTTGCCATACCGGCCGTGCGGTTCGTCCAACGCTCCCAACACCGATGGGCGGCGTTGCCTCGGCGATACGGAGGACTACGACGAGGTGGCGTCGAACGGGTGCGAGGCCGAGCCCGACGACGTCGACGGATCACTGCTGCGTGACCGGGTCGAGGCGAACTTGGTGCCGCGCGACGACTCGGATCGGTACCCGTTCCGGGTCGAGGACGAGGGCGACCTGTTGTGCAACAACACCCTCCGACTGCGCATCACCGCGCCAGCCGGCACCAGCGTGCGCCTCGTGCTGGTGGACGATGACGACCGGGTGCTCGGCGAAGCCGTCTCGGCCGACGGGGTGGTCGGGGAGATCGCCGTGTCGGATCCGCGTTGCTTCCAGAGCGACAGTGGCGACTACGCCGTGCTCGTGTCGTCAGCGGGCAGCGACCGCTCCGCCGGACCGTACGTGGTGGAACGATCGGGCAGCTTCTGATGCAGGATGCACGGATGCCCCGGACCGTTCGTGCTGCGTGTCTCCTGCTCTCGGCTGCCGTCGTCGTCGGTGCGTGCACGCTCGACCGCGCCGAACTGTACGAGGCCGGGGGCGTCGTGCCCTCCGCCATCGACGACCTCCGCGTCCTGACCTACCGCGACGACCCCGCCACCCACGACTGGGTCGACGTGGTCACCCCTGACCCGGCAGTCCTCGAGGAGGGCGACGCGTTCCGCGAAGAGAACAGCCGGACCGCTGCCGAAGACGAGGTCGCCGACGCACGGAGATCGTTCACCCGCGTCGGCGAGGGTCGTTCACTGCTCGTGCAACTCGACCGGGCCTCGGGCGACCTGCAGGTCTGGGAGTTCGTGGACGAGGCGGACGATGCCGGCGACCCGGTCGGCGGGACCGGCATCGCGAACGAAGGCCAGACCAACGAGGTCGTGGACGGCGGGTACCTGACGATCGTCCGTCCGGCCGACGCTGGCGACGCTGCGGTCGAGATCATCGGGGACGACGACGTGTCCGTCACTCTCGTCGGCGCCCACACACCCGAAGACGGTGTCGCGATCCGGATCGATGTCTACGCCGTCTCGGGCCTCGGCCGAGTCACGGTCGCCTACGGCGACGGCGAAGACGTGACGACCTACGACGTCGTCGCGACCTGAAGCTCGGCAGACCTAGCGCCCGAGGACCCGGTCGAGCAGCCCACTCTCGGCCGACGGCTCGTCGGGCTCGAGATGAGGCGCTTCGGTGCGAATGGCCGCAAGAACCGCCGCTGCGGGTGGATTCACCATGGCGACGTCGCCGATGACGACCGTGGGGACGGTCTCGGTCCCGTCCGCGTGCGTGCGGACGGTCGCGGCATGTTCCGGGTCGTCCCAGATGTTGCGCTTGTCCATGGGGATCCCGAGCTTGGTCAGCTTGCGGTCCAGCATCATGCAGAAACCGCAACCGGGACGCCAGTAGAAGGTGATCGCATCGGGGGTCTGGGTGGGGGTGGAGTCGGTCACGCCCCCTACAACTTCCCTCACCGACGAGACATTCCCCACACCGAGCATTCCCCCACCGGCGGGTACCGTCACCCACCATGCGAGCCGGATTCACCTTCGCCAGCATCTCCGCCCTCGGCCCCAAGGTCGCAGTCGAGACGGCCCGTGAGGCCGACGAGCTCGGCTACGAGTCGTATTGGACCGCCGAGACCACCGGACCGGAGTCGTTCACGACACTCGGCGTGGCCGGGACTGCAGCGCCCCGGCTCGGCCTCGGCACGGGCGTGATCCCGATCCAGCTCCGTTCCCCCATGTTGACGGCGATGTCGGCGGCGACTCTGCAGGCGCTCGAACCGGAGCGCGACGTGTACGTCGGCATCGGGTTCTCGTCCCCCGTCGTCACCGAGCGGTGGCACGGCGTCGAGTACGGCGAGCGGCCACTCGCCCGTACCCGCGAATACGTGCACCTGCTGCGAGAGATCTGGGCCGGCGACGCCGTCACCTTCGAAGGCGACTTCTACGGACTCAAGCGAAGCCGCCTGGGCGTGCGCCTCGGCGAGAAGAAGCCCAAGGTCGTGCTGGCCGCGCTCAATCCCAAGATGCTGGCGCTCGCCGGCGAGATCGGCGACGGCGTGGCCCTCAACTATCTGCCGGCGTCCCACGTGCCGTGGTCGGTCGAACAGGTCCGCGTCGGCCAGGAGCGCCGCGACGACGGCGTGACGCCGACGGTGTTCGCGTACGTCCACGCCGGCGTGACCGAGCGCAGCGAAGACAACCTGCGCCGTGCACGTGCCGACCTCTTCTCGTACGCCGTCGTCGACGCCTACGCGAACAACTTCGATCGTGCAGGGTTCGGCGACGAGATCGCCGAACTGCGCCAGCGTCACGCCGAGCGGGACCGCGACGGCGCGATCGGCGCGGTCAGCGACGCCATGGTCGACGCCATCGACTTCGTCGGCACGGCCGACGAGGTGCGCGACTTCGGTCGCTCCTACGCCGACGCCGGCGTCGACGTGCCGATCCTGATGACCCTCCCGTGGGGTGAGGACCGACGCCGGGTGATCAGCGACACCATGGCGGCATTCGTGTCCTGACCGGCTCGTTACAGTCCGCCGCATGCGACTCGACGGCAAGACAGCGGTCATCACCGGGGGCGGCGGCGGCATCGGCGGTGCGTTGGCCCGCCGCTTCGCGGCGGAAGGCGCCCGACTCGTCGTGGTCGCCGATGTGGACGGCGACGCCGCCCAGGCGGTGGCCGACGGCATCGGCGACGTGGCGATCGCCGTCGCCGCCGACCTGTCGACCGAGGCCGGCAATGTCGACGTGGTCCGCACCGCCGAGGAACACGGACCGATCGATCTCCTCTGCCTGAACGCCGGCATCGCCCTCGGCGGCGGCGTCGAGGCGCCCGACGAGGACTGGTACCGGATCTGGGACATCAACGTCATGGCCCACGTCTGGGCCGCCCGGGCCGCGCTCCCGGCGATGATCGCCCGCGGCGAGGGGTACCTGCTCCACACCGCATCCGCCGCTGGGCTGCTCACCAACATCGGTGCCGGCCCCTACGCCGTGACCAAGCACGCTGCCGTCGCGTTGGCCGAGTATCTGGCGATCACCCACGGCGACCAGGGCATCAAGGTGTCGTGCCTGTGTCCCCAGGGTGTCCGGACCAAGATGCTGTTCCCCGACGGCGAGGACGGCGACGACATCGGCGCCAACACCGTCCGATCGCAGGGGGTCATCGAACCCGAGGACGTGGCCGCCACGGTCATCGAGGCGCTCGACGAGGAACGGTTCCTGGTCCTTCCCCACCCCGAGGTCATGGACTACTGGGGCCGGAAGTTCGAGGACTACGACCGCTGGCTCGGCGGCATGCGCAAGCTCCAGGCCCGCACGCAGGGCTGACGTCGGTGGTCGACACCTGGCTGCGATCGCTGGGACTCAAGCCCGGCGCCGAGATCCGATTCCGACGTCAGGACGGCGAGCGGTGGATGCCCGGCAAGGTGATGGGCCGCGAGGCCGACGGATCCGTCGACCTTCGCGACGCGCGGGGACGTTCCCGGGCGATCCCGGTCGAGTCGATCGAGGTCGCCGAGCGCGGACCTCGGGGCGGACGGGTCTGGACACCGTTGCCCGACATCGTCGAGCGGGCCGAGCAACTCGACCTCTTCGGAGACGCATGACCGTCGATCCGGCCACGCTCGAGGTCTACGAACGGGCGGCGGCGGTCTACGAAGCCAACCGACCGCCACGCTTCAGCGAGCGCGCCGATGCCCTTGCGTCGCCGATCGACGGACCCGTGCTCGACGCCGGCTGCGGCACCGGCGCGTACCTGCCCGCTCTCGGGGCCTCCGCCGTGGGACTCGACGCGTCGATGTCGATGCTCGACCTCGCCAGACCGGCCGACCGGCCGTTGGTGTGCGGTGATCTCGGTCGCCTGCCGTTCCGGCGCGGCTCGATCGCCGGCGTGTGGGCCCGGAACAGTTTCGTCCACGTTCCCCATGCCGAGCTGCCGCTCGTGCTGGCCGAACTGCACCTCGCCCTCCCGGTCGGAGCGCCGGTCACCGCGTCGTTCATCGCCGGTCCGGACGACCGCTACGTCGCCGACGACGACCTTCCCGGTCGCAACTTCTGGCGGTGGAGCGACGACCATCTCGTCGACGTGTTCGTCGGCGCAGGATTCGACGACGTCACCGTCGACGGCGACCGCCCCCGGTTCGTCTCGGCGCAGCGAGCCCGATCGCTCCCCGACACCGTGGGGCCCGGCATGCGGCTCCTGGTGTGCGGGCTGAATCCCTCGCTCCACGCCGCCGATGCGGGGATCGGGTTCGTCACCCCGGGCAATCGGTTCTGGCCGGCGGCGCTCGAGGTCGGGTTGGCGAGCGTCGACCGCGACCCGATGCACGCAGCCCGTCATCACGGCCTGGGCATGACAGACCTGGCCAAGCGGGCCACCACGCGCGCCGACGAACTCGACCCGGACGAGTACCGGGACGGACTCGCACGGGTCGACCGCATGTGCGGACGGCTACGACCTGCGGCGGTCTGCATGGTCGGCCTCGCTGGCTGGCGGGTCGCCGTGGACCGCAAGGCCACCGCGGGTTGGCAGGACCGCACCCTCGGTGGCCGACCGGTCTACGTCATGCCGTCGACGTCGGGCCTCAACGCCCACAGCACCCAAGCCGATCTCACCGCCCACCTCCGCGCCGCCATCTCCACGAACTAGCGATCTCGACGTCGTGAGCGTCGGCCCCCGACGGCCAGGGCGTCGAGAACACCGGGTTCAGCGGGGGGCGAGGTCCCGGACCGCTTGTTCCATGTCGTAGCCGAACGGCAACGGGGCGAGCGCCGGCGTGGTCACGCCGTTGGCGATGTACTCCTGGATGTGCTCGCGGCACTTCTCGGGCGGACCGTGCACGATCAGTTCGTCGACCAACGAGTTCGGGATGGCGTCGAGCGCTCCCTGGCGGTCGCCCTCCTTCCACTTCGTCCACATCGGCGTGAGTTGTTCGCCCCGGCCCATCCACTCGTGGAACGCGGCATAGACCGGCACGTTCAGGTACGCGGCGATGGCGAACTTGGCCGCCGGGTACACGAGGTCGGGGTCATCGACGGGCGCACAGAAGATCCGGGCGACGATCTCCCGCTCCTCGCTGCGCGGTTGCGGTCGCTCGCGGGCTTCGCTCCCTGCCGGCGTCGGCGCTGGCGCTTCCTCCGACGCCGCACGGGCGGCGCCGTGCACGATTGGAGCGACGGTCTTGACGTCCTCGGCCGACAGCCAGTTGATGATGGCGCCGTCGCCCTCGCGTCCGGCGAGCTTGAGCATCCCCTCGCGGAGCGCGGCGACGACGATCGGGACCGGCTCGGGCGGCTTGGCCTTGAGACGGAACCCCTTGATCGAGAAGGTGTCGTAGTCCTCGACGATCTTCTCGCCGTCGAGCGACGCCCGCAGGAACCGGATCATGTCGCGGATCTTCTTGTAGGGCTCCTCGAAGGGGATGCCGTTCCAGCGTTCGACGATCACGTCGGACGACGTCCCGATGCCGATCGCGAACCGACCCGGCGCCGCCTGGGCGAGCGAGCCGACCGACTGCGCGAGGCACGCCGGACCGCGGGTGAAGGCCGGGATGATCGCCGTACCGAGGCGGAGTTCGGGTGCCCACACGGATGCCAGCGCCAGCGGTGTGAAGCCGTCGTGGCCGTCGGCCTCGGCCGACCACACGTCGGTGTAGCCGAGGTCGACGAGTTCGGTGAAGCGGTCCCGTTGCGTGTGGAGCGGGCCGTCGAAGGGAACGGTCATGCCGTAGCGCTGCATGCGTCGCAGCCTGCCACGACCAGCCCGGCAGGGCGGGCGACGCGTACCCTCGCCCCATCGACGCGCCCGACCACATCACGACGACGACGCCGCTCGAGCGATACGCGACCGCGGCACTGGCGACGGCCGCGCTCGGCGGTACGTGGGTGCTCGCACGCGGCACCGTCCCCTTCGATGTCGGATGCCCGCTGCTGGCATCGACCGGCGTCCCGTGCCCGTTCTGCGGCATCACCCGGCTGACCGACCATCTCGTCCACGGAGACGTCGCGCTCGCCGTCACGACCGACCCCTTCGGTGTGCTGCTGGTCGGGCTGGTCGGACTGCTTGCGATCGCGGGGATCGCGGTGTTGCTCGGACGGGCCTCCTCGCTCTCGCGCCACCGAGCGATCGCCGCGCTCCCGGTCGGCGGGACACTCCTCGGAGCGCTCGCGCTCCACTGGACCACGACGTTGCTCGGTGGCGGATTCGTCGAGGGGTGATCCGTCGGGCGTCGCTCCCGTGTGCGTTAACGTCGGCGCTGTCTCTATCGGCGGAACGAAAGCAGGAACTAGACGATGAGCGATGCCCCTCCCCCTCCCCCTCCCGGCGGA
>JAPKDO010000456.1 GCA_028822535.1 Acidimicrobiales bacterium | reverse complement strand
GGACAGCGCAACGGCCGCGACGAGGTCCACGACCTCGGTACGGTCGGGCTGCAGCCGGCGGAGGAACGCTCCTGGATTCATCCGGCGCCCACCACCGAGAGGACGCGGGCGAGGTCGCCGAGCCGGCCGACCTCGAGCACCGAGACGTTCGCGATGCGGTTGCGGCCGACCTCGGCTCCGGGTCGGCAGCGCACGGCGAACACGGTGACATCGCTGCCGTAGTACTGACACGCGCGCCGGACCACCGCGGGGTCGACCGTCGAACCGACGAGGAGCACCAACAGGCTCACACCCCTCGTGAACCGCAGCGAGCGGCGCACCAACTCTTTCAGGCTGTGACCGTCGACGACCCGCTCGACTCCCGCGAGGCCGTCGAGCAGCATGCCCGGCGTCTCCGACCCGATCGGACGGGCCCCGGTCACCGTGACCACCTCCTGGTCATCGGCGAGCGCAGTCCGGCCAAACGACCCGAGGATCGACACGCCGAGTTCGAACTCCTCGTCGCTGGCCCAGTCGGTCGAGTCGGTCGACAGCACCAGGCCGATGCGAGCCCGCCGGGTGTCGACGAACTGGCGGACCATGAGCGTGCCGAGGCGGGCCGTCGTCCGCCAGTGGATGTGGCGTCGGTCGTCGCCGGGCGTGTACTCGCGCAGTGTGTGGAACGCGACGTCGCTGGTCGACAGGTCGTTGGTCGTGCGACCTTCGAGGTCGCGCATCCAACCCGCCGTGAGCGGCGGGAGCATCTCGGTCCGAGGGTGGACGTACAACTCGACCCGCTCGCCCGAGACGACCTCACGCCTCGCGATGCCCAGCGGGTCGCCCTTGACGCTGCGGGCCGGGCCGATGCCGACGACCGACCGTCGGTTGGTGGGGACGACGAATGCTTCCTCGTAACGGTCGTCGCCACGGAGTGCTCCGACCTCGAAAGTCGCCACGCCCCGCCCCACCGGCACCTCGATTCGCGACCCGAGGGTGACGCGGCCGCGTCGGTTGGCCGCGACCACGCTGCCGACGGCGTCCTCACCGACCACGACGCGCTCGGGCGACACCCCGACGTCGATGTCGAGCGCCAGCCTCCCGATGGTCCACAGCACGGCGATGACGAGCGCGATCAGACAGGCGCCGGCCAGGATCAACAGCTCTTCCCAGTCGAGCCGGGCACCTAGCCACCATGCGCCGAGGCCGATGGCCGCCACGGTCCAGCCGAGCGACGTGACCGGCGACAGCGCTCGGCGCAGGGGGTCGGCGGCAGACACGACCGGACCGGACCAGCGACGGAGGCGCGTGGAGATCGAGCTCATCGTTTCCCGACCCAATCGGTGTAGATGTCTCCGCCGGTCGTGGACACGCCCCGGACCTGCAGCCGCAACTCGGTGTTGGTCCCGGCCTCGCACATCGCGCCCGAGAACTCGGGCTGTGCCCCGTTGGGGCCGTCGGTGACGTCGTTGTTGGTGTCGAACGTGCCGAAGGACTCGCCGGTCGACCGATAGCGGTAGTGGCAGATCACGTCGTGGGTCCCGCCGGGATAGTTGTCGGCGCCGGAGATGATCCACCCGTCACAGGTCGAGCTCGGGTTGCTGTCGCATGGATCGTCCTTGATGTCGGAGAGGTAGAAGATCGGCTCCGGCTCGGGAGCGGTCCGTCGCGTGTCGCTCGAGATCGAGCTCCTGCGTCGGTTCGCGTCAGCAGCGGTCGAGACGGCGCGAACCCGGATGGTGTGGGCGGTGTCGAAGGTGGGGAACGTGACCCGGTGGCGTCGGGCGCTCTCGCTCGGCTGACGCCAGCTGCCGCCGTCGACACTGACCTCGTACTGGGCGATGGCCCGTCCGTTTCCATCGGACGCGTTCCACGTCCATTCGATGGTGCGGAGATTCTGCACGCGCTGGCCCGAGAGCCCCGGGGGTGCGGTGGGGTTGCCGTACGGCCTGATCTGGCTGCTGGCACCACTGGCCGGACCGTTGCCCTCGCTGTTCACCGCACGGACCCGGAACCGGTAGTCGGTCCCGTTCCGGAGCCCGGTGATGCGACGGTTGTCCGGCAACCGCTGCCAACCCCCACCGTTCTGGCTGTACTCATACCGGCTGATGGCCGCACCGTTGTCATCGACCGAACCCGAAAGCGTCAACGTCGACTGCGTGTCACCCTCGCTCGCAGACACCGACGGCGCGTTCAACGGCGCACCCGCCGACACCGCCGCCGAAGACTGCGGACTCGGCTGTGACCAACCCGCCTTGTTCTCCGCCTCGACCGTGAACCGATAGTTCTCGC